>JANXVN010000042.1 GCA_025351645.1 Ferruginibacter sp. | reverse complement strand
AAGCCAAATGGATTCGTAGCGGCTGTGATTTAATAAGCGCTGCATCTCAAGAGCAGAAAAGCCTTTTTTTGTAAGGGTGGAAAAATAAATCCCCCAAAGCCAGGCCTTATAAGGTAGATTTGAATTTTCCATAATCGTCCCAAATTTTAAGCCCACGGATTTTCTACAGCCTTTACATTGCCATCTACTCAAATTCTCAATCCAATAATGTTGGGTACACCCACATTTTTTACAAACAATGCCTTTAGCTTCACGTTGTGATTTAAAGTAGCGTTTGCAAGCACTCTCCGTAGAAAACTCAGAAAAAAAATTGTCTATATTCATTTTGCTAAGTTGTATAGTAAATATACTAAATTAGTTAGCTTGCACCTAATTACGGATAGTCATTCTATATTTGTAATATATTGCCATTAAGTTAAGCCCCTCCTTTTCTTTTTAAGCTAGGGTGAAGTAAAAATTAATAGATATGCGGCTAACTTAATGGCAATGATTTATAAAAATAAATATTAAAACTCTATGATTTCTCAACATGGCATTATAGCAGATGTACAAAAAAGAGGAGGGTTCCGGGGTAATTACATCACTAAAATATTTCGCAAGGTGGCCGGGCTTATGCCACTTAAACATAATTACATAGACAAGCCCTCTGCTGATTTTATTTATTTAACTATTTGCGGCGCTAACTCTCTTGATATGGTTAAAACATCTTTATATTCTTTCTTAAAAAATTCAGATGTCAAGCCTTCAAAGGTGGTAATTGTTTCGGATGGTACCTGGGATTTTAAAATGGGAAAAAAAATTTTTTCAGATTTTAAAGTGCCACTTAGCTTTGAAAGCTGGACTATGGCTGCTGAATATTACAAACAAAAAAATAATGAAGATTTATATACGTGGGCACATAAACAAATATGGGGCAAAAAAATTGCGGCCATACTTAAGCATGCAGAATCTTCATTAGTATTATTTTCTGATTCAGACGTGCTATGGTATAAGAATCCAATTACAGTAAACGATTATTCTAAAGGGTACGTATTAAAAATATCACAGGATAACTCTCATAATTATGATTCGGAATTGATAAAAGAAATGAATGCTGATTTTTTGTATCAATCACCCCCGGTTAACTGCGGCATAGTGCTTATAAAAGGGGATATGTTTGCCTTATCAAAAACTATCTCACAAGCAATTACTATAGAATCAAAAACACCAGGCAGTTTTAGCGAGCAAACATTGTTGGCACTTATAGTGCAAGAATTTGGAGAAGTTTGGCCAGAGGAAGAAATTACAACAACAATTGCCGACATATTATCACCAATTTTTAAAATTAGCCAATACCCACCTACATTAAAAGCAAGGCATTATGTTTGGAATTTGAAATGGCTGTATTGGAGAGATGTGATTACAAAACTTTAATCAATGTTATTAAGTTGATTATTTTTAATTTGAAAGGGCCACAGTTATTTTTCTTGCAGTGGGCTATAGGGAAAGTAAGTTAGGCAACTTTAACCTTACATAATTTATCTATAATTATTAGTGGTAAGTAAAAAAAGTATAAGTAGGAATGGTTGTTTGGGTGCGTGTGTAATTAAATGCTGCAGTTGGATAGTATATATTCCTGTAACGTTATTTTACAACAAAGCAACATCCAAAGCAGCTGTGGATAAGATAATTTAATTGCAGGCATCATTATAAACAAAATAGATAAAGGCTATCTTTAAAGACCGCTTTTACACTTACTACTAACTTTAAAAAATACAATATGCGTGTTATTATTTTTGTGTTTCTTATCTGCCTTGCAATTACCTGCAAACAAAAAACAACGCCCACAACTATTACAGCGGCAAACTATTTTAGTTATGGCGATACTGTTGAAGGTGGCGGCGTGAAAATGATTTCCATTAGCACACCGGTGGGCAACTTTAAAGTTTGGACAAAACGTTTTGGCAACAACCCCACAATAAAAATATTATTATTGCATGGTGGCCCTGCTATGACGCACGAATACACGGAATGTTTTGAAACTTTTTTTCAACGCCAAAGTTTTGAGTTTTATGAATATGACCAGCTAGGTTCGTTTTATAGCGACCAGCCAAAAGATAGCAGCTTGTGGACAACAGCACGTTTTGTTGAAGAGGTTGAACAGGTGCGTAAAGCAATAGGGGCAGACAGTACAAACTTTTATATGTTAGGCAATTCATGGGGCGGCATACTGGCAATGGAGTATGCTTTAAAATATCAGCATAACTTAAAAGGGCTATTGGTTGCCAACATGGTGGCGAGCGCACCAGAGTATGGAAGGTATGCGGATGATGTACTCGCTAAACAAATGAAGCCGGAAGTACTTGCAGAAATTAAAGCCATTGAAGCAAAAAAAGATGTTAAAAACCCAAGGTATATGGAACTGCTACTGCCCAACTTTTACCATGAGCATTTATGCCGTTTAAAAGAATGGCCTGATAATATTAACCGGTCCTTTAACCATGTTAACAACGAAATATACACTATGATGCAAGGCCCTAGCGAGTTTGGTATTAGCGGGCGCCTCGCCAACTGGGATATAAAAAACCGCTTGCAGGAAATTACTGTGCCTACACTGATGGTAGGTGCTAAATACGACACGATGGACCCTAAGGCAATGGAAGAGCAAAGCAAGCTGGTGAAAAAAGGCCGCTTTTTATATTGCCCCAACGGCAGCCACTTATCTATGTGGGATGACCAGCAGGTTTTTATGGCTGGTGTAATTAAATTTATTAAAGATGTAGATGCAGGCTATTTTTAAAAGATGTTAAGCTGTACTACCAACCTTGTATTATTGCTGTTAACATTGCCACCAAAATGTAATACCAGTATTTGTGTTGATTGGCCTTAACTATGCCGCATACAAACCGTTGCTTGTGGCAACCTAAATACATACATTGTAAATACTAATAAATAAATAAAAATGAGGAAAATAATTCTATCAATCCACACATCGCTTGACGGCTTTGTAGCCGGAACTCACGGGGAAATGGATTGGATTAAGTTTGATGATGAAATGTTTAGCTTTGTCGGCACGTTGACAGATGCGGCTGACACTGCTTTATTTGGGCGTAATACCTATCAAATGATGGAAAGCTAATGGCCAACGGCTGCCGAGAAACCCAACGCAACCAGGCACGATATTGATCATTCAATATGGTATAAAAATGCACATAAGGTGGTATTATCTACAACGTAAAAAAGTGTGGCAGAAAATAAAAGGACTATCATTAACGGAAACATAGCCGCTGAAATAGAAAAACTAAAAAACCAGCCAGGCAGGGATGTTATCATTTTTGGAAGCCCTACTGTAGTCCATTCGTTAATGGAATACAATTTAATTGACGAGTATTGGTTATTTGTAAATCCAATTATTATAGGGGAGGGCATACCATTATTCGCACAAATAAAACAAAGGATAAATATACGGCTTGTCACAAAGGAGGTATTTAAGTGTGGCGTAATTGCTTTAAATTATGTCCTTGTAAAATAAGCATCTTTCGCAAAAAGTAAGTTATTATTCTACCAATAAAGAGTGTGACTTTATTTGAATTATACATTTATCCCTTTATAATTTTGTAGCAGGCTTAATGGCACAGCTGGGCGTTACCTTGCCGTAGTTGCTGCAATAACCTATTTTATTTATGGCATAGCCTTTGGTAAATTTCGTAAAATATAAAACCTATTATTTATGAAAGTTAGCAACAGCATTTTAAGGGGCACCGCAGGTGCTTTAGCCTTAAATATAGTACACGAAACCTACAGGCAGATTGATAAAGAGGCGCAACGGGTTGACCTTTTGGGCAAAGCCGGTGTTTCAAAAGAATTGGAAGTTATTGGAGTTACTCCACCAACTGGCAAAGCCTTACCCCACATAACCTTTGCCAGTAACCTGGCTGGTAACACAGCATTTTATAATTTAATTGGTACAGGCGATAAATACAATATATTATGGCGTGGGGCAGGGTATGGGCTAGCAGTCGGCCTAGGTGCTTTATTGCTTACAAAACCCGTTGGTGTAGTTAACGAGCCTACCACAACAACGAGTAATACAAAAGTATTAACTCTGGCATGGTATGTTTTAGGTGGCATAATAGCTGCGGCAGCTATTAAAAAATTGGCAGAAAGAGAGGTGATACAAATTACTTAAAAGCAATTGAGTTTAAAATACCACAAAGTTTTTTGTGGTTTGATGATTAGGTTTTTTACGCTAAGTATAATAGTAATAAAAAGTAACTGTCTGGCAGTAATACCTAATGGGTATTATTGCCAGGGCAGTTTTTCAAAGGTTGGGTTCAGAAGTACAATACCAGCATTTATCTAAAATAGCCGCTTTGGTATTTAGGGTAAAAATGGAATTATTATGTAGTTTTTCATAGATTTTTCATTTTGTTTCCTTTTACTGCCCTGGTTCATTTTGCAAGAAGAATCTACCATAAAAATCTCCAGGGCAGGGTAAGGGTACTGTTTTTAAAGGATAGGATTTGTAAGTAATCAATATATTAGTGCATTAACATTGTTATTTCAGCACATTAAAATATTTGTTACGTACGGTTGTTTTCAAAAGGGGACGGATATATATATTTGAACTTGTATGTTGCAACATACATTTGTAATTAGTTTAATTGTGCCTGTATAATGGTAGCGCTTATTGTTTGAAGGCTTTGTGTTTTTTCAATCTCGTACCAATCTGTAAAAGTTTTGCAAAGGCTCATATAATAAGCCGCAACGTTTTTAGTTATCATCCCTAGTTGTATTTTATTTTCTTCCTGCATATCAGTGCATATCAAATCCAGGGAGTTTATCCGCGTCATTTTAAGGTTAAGCTGTACTACATCCGGGTAGGCGATAGCTATTAATGATACCGGCTCAAAGTAATTAGAGGCATCCAGTATATAATTCGAACCAGCCTTTTCCTGTTCTCCCCTAATGTTGTAAAGTAATTTTATGCAATCTGTCTTTTGGTTGATAGTTGCAACCAATTTTGGTTTATTTTTCATAGAACTTTAAATTTGGAAGCGTGGATATTGGTGTTGTATTGTTGTTGATTTTGATATTGTAAAGTAACACCTAATTAAAATGCTTCAGTATAGAGTAAACATACAAATAAGCCTTTTTATCACTAAAGGGCTCATGTAGTAATTTTACTACAAATATTATTAAATATTTTAACCAATTTAGCCAGGCAAAAATGTTTAAAGATTTAATTTGCAACTTATTATACTACAATTTTTACCCAAATTTTGCAGTAGGGTAATTTTGCCACTTTGTCCTATTTTCACACATGCGTATGAAACATGAATATAACGATAACTAAGTAACCGCCTGGGGCGGTATGCAGGAGATGGAAATATTGATAGACAAGACGGGGCCTTAGTAAAAAACTAGCTGAGCTGGGCTTGCCTGAAAGTAAAAGCAATAACAGTATTGAT
>JANXVN010000147.1 GCA_025351645.1 Ferruginibacter sp. | reverse complement strand
ATTTTTTTCTCTAAGTCTTCTATTTGACTTAAAGCGGATACAATTTTTACTTTTCTTATATAATCATATAAAATACCAGTTCTATTTATCAGGGTTCTAAAAAATTGTAATTCAATAGTCCGTTTAATATTTCCTTCAATTGTTAATTGTAGTTGATGATTTTCACCAGTATTAATTAGTATGTGCTCACCCGGATAAATTAAATAAGGAATTTGTTCATCTGTTGCCTCAAAAAGTAAGGTTGGTGCGTTTAAAAATAATTGATTATTTGGGTGTTGTAAATTAACTGGATGACCATAAGAAATAGAATCGTGAAAATAGAAATTAAGATTGCTTAAATTAGTACTTAGCAATACTGGTTTAAAAATGGAATCTTTCTTTTTTGAAAAAGATGTTATAGCACTTGTTACATTAGGAGTAGGTGAGTGTTTTAAATTGCTTATGAAGATTACTCCAACAATCATAATTAAAATCAAAAAAAAAAGACCTTTTAATTTCATAAAAAATTATTAAAAGGAAGGATGTATTTTCGAAATTTCATCCTCCCTTTAATTAAAAAAATTGTCATCAAAGATTACAAAATGTCAGAATGCTTAAAGTATTTGATTCACACCTGTAAAATTAATATGATCAACAACTGGAACAACACCAATAGCCTGGGTGTCCGCCTTGTGCAAATTGCGATGCTCTTTGTTGCGCAGTAGCACTATCTATTCCACAGCTTTGATACCCCCAATCTGCGCTATGAGCGCAACAACTCCCACCACTACCAGCCATAATGTTTTTCATTTCTGTCCTGCTCAACTTTCCCTTTATGTTGGCAAGGCTCATTTTTTGTGTTTGCATTTTATTAAATTTAAATTGTTTAAAATAAAATTTCTACCTATAGCTTTTAGCAACAAAGGTTTTGGCTGCCCAACAACTAATGTGGCCACATCAGTTTAGCTCCGTCAGGCTTTTCTTTCAGGGAGCTATGCTAAAAGAAAATATTGTAAATCCTCAATGCTATATGCATCGGGAAGCTGATAACCATTTATAAATATTGTTGGTGTGGAGCTCACTTTCATTTCATGGCACCACTTTTCCATGGCTTCAATTTTTTTACCCTGTTGTAATAGTTCACCATTCATGGGGTATTTTGCTGCAAACAAGTCATAGTTTTTTGTTGCTGGTAAATACCAGTCATCTAAGGATTGTTTTAAGTTTTGTTGGTCGTAAGTATTTTCTGCAATCGCCATTAAATGCCTGGTTGGTTTTATAGATGGGTGTGTTTCTTTGTCAGGGGTTGTAAAAATCAGTTTCATTTTTACATTGTTATTATTTTCGAGCAAAGCTTCAATTTTCTCATGCGCTTTTGCACAAGGGCCACAATAGGGATTGCAAACTTTTATTATTGTGTTGGTTGCGTAAGGGCTGCCTATGTCAATACCCAGGCCATCAGCAGATAGCGTTACTTGTTTCTGCTTTTTTAGCAACGTATCAAATATCTCCCCATTAAATTTTATCCGCAGGTATTCACGTTTTGTATTTTTTGCTTGCTGTAAACGGAGTATGTATGGTTTTACTGCATACCATAATACTACGGGTAAGGCAACAAGCAATAGCAAATAAGCAGCAGTCAGCAAGGAAAAAAGAGGTAACGGGAGGAGATAATTATTTACTATAACATTAATGCCACCAAGCAACAGCAATGCTTGTACTGCAAGGCAAAGTACACACCATTGCTTTGCAACTTTCCATTGATAGTAAACGGAAAATATAGTGTACGGCATTGCCAGTAAATTTAACCATGCTATTAAGCCAATGGAATTTTTATCAAACAATAATAGTAACAATGAGCCGGTAAAAAAGAAGAATCCAACTTCGCTCCAACTTAACCATTTAAAAACTTTTGCTTGTTTGCCTGATAGTATAGCGCTGCAATTACCCTTTACAATGCCTGAGCATACTTTTTGCAACAATGGATTGCTTTTGTCAATCTCGTACCAAAGCAGTAAACAGGTTACAAAAGTACCTGCCAGTAATACAAAGTATTGAAGGTAAATTCCTGTGTTTAAAGATGGGGAATTTACGTTGTTGCCACCAGTATATTTTAATAACAAAAATGATAGAAATGTTAACAAAAGGATTGCAGCAAAAGGAATAAGGGAATTAAAAAATGCCTTTTGTTTATTTATTTTATAATTGGGTTCAATGGAATCTTCATCAGGTTCAGCAATAAGGTAAACGCCATCCCATTTTTTATAAAAATTGTCTCTACTTTCTGTTATAAGTGTATTGTAATTTTTTTGATAATATTGAACTGTAGTAGGGGTAATTTTAGTAACAACAGCTATTGGGCTTTCGGCATTATAAGTATTGGCTATAAAAGGGACCGGTAATTCATCCATTTTATTTACATCAATTTTTCCTGCTCCATTAGGAATATTCCAATTGTTTAATGAGTCGCTTATACAAAGCAAGCCTGGCCAATCGGGATGATTTTGTAAACTATCATTTACAGTGGTATTATTTACCTTAACGTTTAATAGTTTTAAAAAGGAAAGGTAGGATTTCAAAAAATATGAAATGGTAAAAAAATTAAATTTATTTTTTTACCATACCGTATTATCCACGTTGTTTGGTATTTATAAATACTTCAACTTTAGATGAAGAAAATTTAACGATTGT
>JANXVN010000311.1 GCA_025351645.1 Ferruginibacter sp. | reverse complement strand
CCATTTTAATGCTAAAAATAAGGTGTCGCTTAATGTTTGGCAAATGTCAGGCTGTGGCAGGGAAGGAGAAAGCAAAGTAGTAATTTCATCAGTGGGCATAAAAAAATCCACTAAGGCGAAGCTGTTAAAAAGCTTAAAAACTTTGATACCACATCAAAATGAAAACAACAAAGCCACCAATGCAAGCATTGGAAATATCGATCTTGAATATGGCATAGCAGCAAGTTCAATTACAAACTGCAGAGGGCAATTGGTAAAGTTTGAGTTAACTAAATCAAAGGCAAAAATTTAATAGCTCTTACTATTTTCCAATAACAGCATCAGCATCTTCCCGTTTTTTTTGCTGGGCTAATATTTCGTTTAAATGTGGCGTTACTTCCTGCTCTAAAGTTGTTGCTGGTATATCCAAAGCCTTGGGGTTTATTGCTACCTGCAGCCACGGTTTTGGGCCATCAAAATTGTAGGTGCCGAATACAATAGCTGGTGTGCCATTTACCAATATGCTATCTTTTCCATCGGTTGTTTTTACAATAAACTGGTCTGCCCAATTGTATAAATAATGAGCATCGCCTTCTTGTAACCTTAGGCAACTATGGCTTGCTGGGTATCCTGGCAACGAATACTGGTGCCAGCCTATGCCTTCCTTATTCTGGATATTAAAGTTCCATTTCAGCTTCCACTCATCATCTACGGTGCTGATTGTTTCTTCTGCCTTCCAGTTAGCGTAATAAATACCTGTTGGCGTTGGGTCTTTTTTGCGCCCCATATTGGTTGGGCCTGTGTATATTAATTGTCCGTATTCGTAGGTGGCAAAAGTTTGTGTTGGGTAAGAGAAGAAAATGATCTTTGACACATCTTTAAGTGCTGGCACAATCAAAGGAAAGGGAAGGTAGAAAGCGATGTCTCCGCTTAGGTCATTAGGTATTAATATGCTATCCATCTTAGCAAGGTTATTCATATCTGTGCGGTTAACTGCTAACACAATGTGGAGCTTTACAGAATCAAGGGTTTTGCCGTTGGCTGCTACCCATGCTTTCGCTTTTTCAAAATGATAGCTGACTTTGGCGGGTGCTGTGCGTTTGGGCACTACCACAGTATGTTTGTGTACAGGCGTTGTGGATGTGTTATCTGTTTTATTGGGTTGGTTACACTCACAATAAAGGGCGGTTATTGCTACTAGACTAATTGCTATTTTAAGCTTGAACATATTTTTCATGCTGTAAATATGTAATTATCATGCCAACAATAGAGTACGAAAATTACGCCCGAAAAAATTTTAGGGAGGGTTTAGGAAGGCGCTATATTTTTTGCAGATTACTCATAGTTCCAAAGCAAATTTGTAATTGCTCCAAAAACTGTCTAAGCAAATGAGGCTGGGTTTTAAGAAAGAAACTATCTGTGGCCAATCTGCCTGTCTTAAAATGCTTACCTCTTTAAGTTCGTTTAATATGCGGCTAATGGTTTTTCCATGTTCATCAATAATTAATTTTTCCCACTGCCAACCAGTACCGCAGGCTTTTTCAAATTGCATTTTAAAATTTGCAAGCAACTCAAATTGTTGTTGCTGTACCAATATATCTGGATGCAAAAACTCGATGGCTATGCTGGCTTTATTGTTTACTGCCTGCATGTTGAAACGCATAAACTTTATGCCCGTTTTATAATTTACCCAATTTATTTTTTCGCCTTCGGCAGATAATACAGGTGCCATATATTTGCCAAAGGCCGTCCAGAATTGTTGATTTAATAATGATGATGTGTGTTTTGGATACATTACTGTGTATTTAATCAAAAGCCTTGCAAGTAGCAGTTTTCAGCCATTTATTATGAAACTGCACACGCCCCATAATGCATAACAAAAGATCCCTGAAAAACAACTGTAAAAGAGTGCGACGCCTATGAAGCCCCACATAGCTATTGTATTGGCTGGGACAAAAATTGTATTTATTTTACTGCTGGCTTTACAGTATTGCTCCACTCAAAAAAGTTGTCTACATCTTTTTTAAACTGTACCATAGAAGGCTTGTTGATATAAAACATATGCCCTGCCTCATAATAAAAATGTTGTAAATTTTTTCTTAGCTCCGGCTTAAGGAACATGTGTGCAACATCATAATTGGCGGTAAAATAGGGCGTGGCGAAATCGTAATAACCACTGCCGATAAATACTTTTAAGTGGGTATTTTTTGTCATGGCATCCCGCAGGCTTTCAGCTACATTAAGGTATTGGTTCTGCACATTGTTATAATTCCACGGGTACACGCTGCCAAAAATATTGTAGGCAGCTTCTTCTTGAACATTAAGTTCTTTTTCAAAATAATTGTTCATGGCGCTGGTAAAGGGGCCGTCGATGTTTGTGAAAGATGGATCAAAATCTACGCCTTCCCCAGCTTCGTCAAAATTTTGACCGGTAAAGCGGCTATCTAAACGGCCGATAGACAATCCTTGCTTACGCAATAATTCCTTATAAAACCTGCCATCGCTAACACGTAAATTGGCTTGTAAAATAAATGCTTTACTAATGCCCGTGTAGTAGCTTAATTTTTCAGCAATATGGTCTTTTTCTGTTTCGGTAAGCCACTCACCTTTTAGCAACGCAGGCGCATATTCGCCCATGGCAAAAGCTTCACTTTCTTTTAGCGTTGTTTGCAGGTTGCCTTGTAGTGAAGGCGTTAATTTTTTATGATAGAATGCAGCGGCAGTGTAGCTTGGCAGGTATAAAGCAAATGGCAGGTCGTTGCCGGTAGCTTGATTGTTAGTGCCAAAATTAAGCACCGGCGATATCAATAAGATGCCATTGATGTAAATGCGGAATTCATCTGTTAAATACTTGGAAAGCCCTGCTGCCCTTGTGGTGCCGTAACTTTCACCGGCTAAATATTTGGGAGATGCCCAGCGCTGGTACTTAGATAAAAAGCTGCGGATGAAAGTGCCGATGCTTTGCACATCTTCATTAAAACCATGGAACTGGTTGGCATTTTCGCCTGGCGCTGGTTTACTATAACCTGTGGAAACGGGGTCTATAAAAACGAGGTCTGTTTTATTGAGCCACGTAAATTCGTTATTGATAATCTTATAAGGCGGCGGCGGGGCGGTGCCATCATCCTGCAGCAGAACACGTTTTGGGCCCAACCCACCCATATGCAGCCAAACAGACGATGAGCCAGGGCCGCCGTTAAATGTAAAACAGACCGGCCTTTCGGCAACATCTTCAACATCTTTTTTATAATAAGTAAAAAATATTTTTGCTATCAGCCTGCCGGTATCGCTTTGCAAGTTGAGGTAACCAGAATAAGCTGTATAATCTAGCTTTTTGCCATCGGCCAATATTACTGAATTTTTTGTGATGGTGGCAGTTATACCAATTGGGGAAGGCTCGCTTTTAAATTCTACTGCAGTAATTTTTCGTTGAGCTTGTGTGAAAGAAAATATGGCAACTAGAAATAAGAAAAATGTAATCTTCATAAATTTTTTATTGAAATTTAATGCAATATAAGCCCGTACCTTGTTTTCCTTAATCAAACCTTTTAAAGATGGATTAAAAAAATTTACACCGTATGTTTTAAGAGCATTGCTAAAAATAATTATATGGGCAATAAATTATAATAATTATGTAAAATTTTCTCACCAAATTCCTAATCGGGGAAAACCATACACACACTAAGTTATTGGTAAGATTGCACAACTTGTTATTAGCAAATACTTTATAAATTGATTTAAGTTTGGCATGTATTTAGTACTTTGTTTTTTACAAATCTCTTAGCGATTTTGTAAAATTAAATTTATATTTAATTGAGAACATATCCAATGAACCAGACCGATTTAACCGGTAGGTAAGTTTAGAGATAATAAAGAAGTTTTTATATTATATTGAACTTCTTTTAAATTATAAAAGTTAAACAAATTTAAGAAGCCATGCATTAATACTGCATGGCTCTTCAATTTTGTTTAAATTATTTATTTTTTGTAATTCTCCATATTGTTTTACCAGCATCATCTGTTACTAACAACGCTCCATTTTGTGTAAATACAACTCCTACGGGGCGACCATATACCTTACTTGAATTTTCATCAGCAATAAAACCGGTTAAAAAGTCTTGCATTGGCCCGGCAGGCTTACCATTTGCAAAAGGAACAAAAACTACTTTGTAACCTGAAAGCACGCTCCTATTCCATGAACCGTGCTGCCCAATAAATAAACCACCTGTATACGGCGCTGCGAAAGCATTTTTATCATCAAAAGCTAAACCTAATGAAGCAGTATGGGGCCCCATAGATACATCTGGCGTAATCGTCTTTGCTATTAAATCATCCCTTTCGCCTTTTCTTCTTGGGTCTGGGTTGTTTCCAAAATAGGCGTAAGGCCAGCCATAAAAACCGCCTTCCTGTACACTGGTTGTATAATCGGGCACTAATTCATCCCCTAACTCATCCCGTTCATTTACGGCAGTCCAAAGTGTGTTAGTACCCGGCGCCCAACCCAAGCCCACAGGATTACGCAATCCGCTGGCATAAATTTTTTCACCGGTACCGTCAGGGTTTATCTCCAAAATATTGGCCCTTCTTTTTTCATTTTCAATACCATGCTCGGCTACATTGCTGCCGGAGCCCACGGTAACATAAATTTTGCTGCCGTCTTTGCTAGCTAGTAAATTTCTCGTCCAATGATTATTGTAGCCACCGGCGGGCAAATCCAATATCTTTTGGCCAGCATCTTTCATTTCTGTTTGTCCGGCGGTGTAAGGGTACATCCATAAACCATCTGTATTGGCCACATAGAATTTATTGCCGAGTACCAGCATACCAAAAGGCCGGTTAAGGTTGTTGAGGAAAACCTGTTTTATTTCTGGGGTTCCATCACCATCCTTATCCCTTAAAAGCAAAATGGTATTGCTACTTTTAGATGCCGGTTTTGAAAGGCTTGCTGTTTTTGTAAAGCCATCACTGATAGTATTGGCCATGGCTACAAAAATATCTCCATTTGGGGCAACGTACATCCAGCGTGGGTTATCAAGCCCATCTATAAACTTAGTAACTGTAAAACCGGTTGGTGCTGACGGTGTTTTACCAGCGGGCCAGCCAATAACTTTAGAATTATTGCGGGAAGATGCAGTTGCATATGGAGCGGGCAATACCAAAGAATCTACAGCCGTTCTAACTACTTTGCCAATTGCCACAGGTTGAGCATTGGCATGATGGATAGCCGCCAATGTTAAAATGGGCAAGGCTGATTTAATAACACTTTTAATATTCATTATGCTCATTTTTATTATAAAGTTCCTAAAATTATGCCATGTTTAAAAAAATGTAGAGCAAAAATAAACAATGACAATTAAGGAAACTATATCCAGTCATCATTTTAAGTAGCAGGTATTTTTTACTATCTTTTTCTTTTCTCTTATCCGTTATCACCCACCTTGTCCGCAACTAAATAAAATTGGTAACCCCTAAATAAAATGTGTGCAAGTTTGTAGTGTACAAATTTGCCATCACTGAATGCCTTGAGCTTATTTGGGCATGTGTAACTTTAAATTGCCTTTTTATTAGAAGCATATAAGAAATATGTAAAAAGGCGATTTACCTTTTATAGATGCATATATTAATTATCAGGCTTAACTGTATAATTTTAACCAAATTAATTTATATTTTTTATGCCCAATGTTTGAGAAATGAAATTTTAAAAATAATTTTGTCCACTAAATTTTATACCTTTTATGCAAATATTAGCTTTGTTTCTTTTTGCTGTTTTTATTGCATTCCTTGCTTATAATTTGAAAAAGAAAAAGATTGTTGAACCCGTAGCATTTACAAACGGTTACCGGGCTGTTTTAGCGGATAATGTAGTTTATTATAATCAGTTGCCGGATGCTGATAAAGTGAAATTTGAAAATAGGATGCAACAATTTTTATCTCAGGTAAAAATAACTGGCGTGGGAACGGCTGTAACGTTGGAAGATAGGGTATTTGTTGCCGCTAGCGCTATCATTCCTATATTTGCATTTAGTAACTGGCAATACAATAACTTACACGAGGTTTTATTATACCCTGAATCTTTTAACCAGGAATTTAATACTGGAAATGAACAGGCAAAACCAGTTTTAGGTATGGTTGGCAATGGTGCCCTGCAACAAGTAATGATATTGAGCCAACCTTCGTTAAGGGAAGGGTTTACCAACAAGACACACAAAGAAAATACCGGCATACACGAGTTTGTTCATTTGATAGACAAGACCGATGGCGATGTTGACGGTATGCCGGAAAATCTATTAGATAAACAATATTTGATGCCCTGGTTAGATTTGATGAATAAGAGCATTAAAGAAATTTTGGCAGGTGAGTCTGACATCAATCCTTATGGCGCTACCAACAAGGCAGAGTTTTTAGCGGTAGTAGCAGAGTACTTTTTTGAACGGCCAGATTTATTGCAGGCAAAACACCCTGAGCTATACCTGCTACTGGAGCAGGTTTTCAAACAAGACCCGGCTAAAGCAATGGCTAAATAAGTTTTATTTTTTTTATCTTTTAAAATCATTTTATCGATCCTTATTACTAATAATACGTAGCATGTTTATTGCTTTACTTTCATCATTAATTATTAAATTATGCAATTATCATTTATAAAAAATATACAGTTCACTAAACTTATAAAGGCCGATGGCCGCTTGAGGGAATTTAATTTTAGAAGGTATAACACAGCCAACCAGCCTGCTATTTTTTCTGTAAATGTGGTGGATAACAGGGATAACCGGATTATTTTTGAAATGCAAAAAGAAGAAAATACCTGGAAAATCATCAAACAGCAATTGCCAGCCTGGATAACTGAGAATGAAACAAATTTTAACGAAAGCATTGAAGAAGAATTAAAAGCTTCTTAAATTATGGGGCTTAGAGGCTAACCTGATTACAGCTCAATTGTTTTCAAGTAAAGATATTTCCTTACACCACTTTCTTTAAAAAGCATTAATATATTTGGCTAGTTCAGGGCTAATCCTATTTTTTGTGTCAACTTTTATCCATGGGCAACCAGTTGCAATCTTTTCTCCAACAACTTACCAGCAGCATACAAAATCAAAGTTTCATTAAGGTTACTTTAGGCAACAAAAGATTAAAATCTGCGGAGCTTAAAAATGTATTTATAAAACCTGTATTGCTAAAAAATATTGCAAAACTATCATTTGTATACCGCTACCCCACAAAAGATATCACTAAAAATTTCGACTTAAAAGAAAGTATCGTACTGATAGAAAAAATGCTTCAGGAAGAATTTTACAATGCTGATATTTTTACTATTGAAAATGATATCCATTTCTCTGCACAAAAAGATAACAGTGCAAAAGTTATTACCAGGCCTGCATCTTTAAGTATTAAAGGGCTTGTAAACCAGCACGATAAAGAAAAAGTGAGAATTGTAAAACCTGCGGATACAATTTACCTGAAAGAGTTAGGCATTACAACTGCTGATGGGCTTGTAAAGAAAGACATGCAGGATAAATACAAGCAAATAAACCGTTACATAGAAATTATTGATGGCATTATAAAAGGCATACAATTTAAGCAGCCATTGGAGGTGGTAGATATGGGCAGCGGCAAAGGTTACCTTACTTTTGCTTTGTACGATTACCTGGTTAATAAACTCCACCTACCCGCCACCGTTACAGGCATAGAATTACGGGAAGAATTGGTGGCAAAATGCAATGGCATTGCGCAGCAATCGAATTATACCGGATTATCGTTTAAAGCTGGCTTTATCGAAAACGCAGTAGTAACCGGCACAGATATATTAATTGCCCTGCACGCCTGCGATACTGCCACCGACGATGCCATATTCAGCGGCATTAAAGCTGCAGCCAAAGTAATTATTTGCGCCCCTTGCTGCCACAAACAAATACGCAGGCAGATGGCGCCGAGCAATGATTTAAAAGCAATTACAAAACACGGCATTTTGCTGGAGCGCCAGGCCGAAATTACTACTGATGCTATTAGGGCGTTAATTATGGAAGCACATGGTTATAAAACAAAAGTATTTGAATTTATTGCAACAGAACATACGCCTAAAAATGTATTGATAGTAGGCATCAGGCAAGAAGACAATACTGTTAATAATGGTGATTTTTTAAAAAAAGTAGCCGCGTTAAAAAGCCTTTTCGGGATTGAAAACCATTATTTGGAAACGCTGTTTTAGAGTTATGAGTTTTTTGGGGTTGAATAGCATTCAACTATATAAACAGCCTTGATTTTGAGTAAGGAAAATTGTTACGAATTGAGAGAAATCAGACATCAAAAAATCAGACATCATACATTTTAGCTGTAGTGCCTTGTCTTTCTTTCCAAACATTTTGCGGCTATAATTTCACTAAGTGGTTTTTCGTACACTTTGCTTTCAACCCATGAGATGATATCCAGGTAAGCAAAACTCCTTGTTTGGTAACGGTTTCTTTCCAGCTTTTTAATGCTGGCTAAAAATTTCTCCAGTTCCGGTTTTAATTTTTGACGGGATACATGGAATGAATTACGTAGAAACTTAAACATAGCCTCTTCAACAATGGTTAGGTTTTCCATTTTGGCCATAAACCTATACACCGATTTTATCAATGATTCTATGATATCAAAATTCCCCAATTCGTAATGTGTCATTAAATGCAATAACCTTGCATAACATTGCAGGTCGTTCCGCATTTCTACATTGCCATTAATTATTTTTTGAAGGTAATCAATAGTAGTTTCAAATTGGCCGGCACCAAAATACAGGTTGGCAATTTTATAGTTAAAAACCAAAAGCCTATGATTATCAATGTACAGCGAGTATTCTTCTAACTTTTCATCAATCCCCTTTACCAGCGTTAGCCCCTCAGCAAAAGTTCCTAGCATAAAATGCATATTTATTTTGGAAGCACTGATGTACACAAAAGTTTGGATCCGGTGGTTGTCGTGCTGGTTAGACAATTCTGTAGTAGAAAAGGCTTCAAAATCTTTTAGAACTTTTTCAAAAGCCTGGTAATTCCTAAGATCGAAATGAGCATTAAGTAAGTTATGCATGCCTTTAATGTAATACCCCGTTTCTACCTTTATCATCAATGGCTGCTCATAAAAAATATCTACCCATTTTTGTGCATACCGGTAGTACATCAAAAAATCTTGCCTTATAAAAGCATACCAGCAATAACATTGGTACAGGTATAGCCTTTCATAAAAACCGGTTTGGTTATGTGCGCCTTGTGGTAAGTTATGCTCCAAAAAGGCTTTTACATCTTTCTCATCTTTTTCATTCCGTGCATGGCCATTCTTAATATACCAACTATACAGCCGCAATGCAAGGTTAGAAAGCTTAGCAACATTATCTACCCTTATGTTTACCTCAATAGCCTCCAGAGATAGCTGCTCGCCCCTATTTTGCATGGTTCTGGTAATATGCAGGGTTTCAATCTTTTTTTCCCAAGATATTACCTGTGTCAAAAAATTAAACTTATAATGTGTTTTTGCTATTTCTTTTAATTTTTCTAATATTTTAAGGCTTTGTACATACAACCCTTTATTGTATAAAATCCTGGCAAAGTCTAACTGTTCATTTAACTGCATATCTATACTTTCGGTACTTTTTAACAACCGAAGGCTTGACAGTAGCTGCTTATATAAATGAACTTTTATATTAGATAACTGTGGTTTTTTTATGGAGGGCATCTTTTTTAAAAGGATGGTTTCATCATAATCTTCCAGTTTATCCAAAGCATCGAACAATTCTATTATTTTCAAGTGCTCATTTCCAGAGCTTCTTTTAATGTAAAGCTTAAAATTTCTTTTCTCTGCCTTTTCCAGCGATTTAATTAGCTGAAATAATGTATCTGTAAATCGGTTGGGCATCATTATTAATTTTTTCTACGATGTAATACCATTAAGGGTTTTGTTAAAAAAACTACGCTTAACCATAATTAAAACACTTGCAAGTTGATTATGAACGTAAAAAAACACACCCTACTTTCGTTTTAAGAAAGAGAAGATGTGTTTAAAGATATAGCAGGCAATCGTAAAAACAAGCAACCAATCGTTAGTAAGTTGCAAAAGGAAGAAAAAGTTAAACTGGCAATCAGTTTTAGAATATATTTATAAGAATTTCATATGGCAAGCAATCGTTAATGTTCTTCCGTTTCTACGGAGGAACTATTTTTTTGTTGCCGTAAAGTAAACTCAATTAAACTTATAAATCAAATTATTAGCAATTTTTTTTAGTGGTATCCTATACCTTCTTTAAGTCCTCATTAAACATTATTTTATTTATAGAATTCACTAAAAATAAATTTCATGTGAATTTCATTATATGAATTTAAAATATTTGCTTTCAAATTGTAACAAAAAGAGTTTTTTTAATTAAATTAAGTATTTTTCAAATAAATTTTATTAGTAAAAACTTTTTGGGCATCATTATATTTTTTTATAAGATCGGCTACCAATAAGGCTTTTATAAAAAAACAGTCTGTTTAACATAATTAAAACTCAAATAAGTTGATTGTAAACATAAAAAAACACACCTTACTTTCGTGATAAGAAAGAAAAGATGTGTTGAAAGAAATAGCAGGCAATCGGGAAAAGAAACAATCAATCGTTAGTAAATTAAAACAAGCAAACGTTAATACTGAATCGAATCAATCAAAAATATTTTAAGAGTTTCATATGGCAAGCAATCGTTAATGTCCTTCCGTTTCTACGGAGGGACTATTTTTTTGGTGCCGTAAAGTAATGGCATTTTAAATTACAAATCAAATAATTGTTAATTTTTTTTTAAAATATTTTTTTGGGTATTGTTAGCTAATTGGGAATAACAAAATCTGGCTTACGAATAAAAGTACTGTTGTATTTAAATCGTATGTTGGTGCCAATTTCTACCCTAAAGTTTTTCATACCGGGCAAAGTTTTTGGAAAGTAATATCCCCTTAATTCAATTGTACCAAAAGTTAAGTTTTCATTACGTGTACGAACGCCTGCACCAAAATCGCTATAGACAGTACTTTTGGTAAGTGCCTGGTTTGTAGGTGTTAACATAGATACATCTGCAAAAACAAAAGGCGCAAGCCTAAAGCCCCAAAACTTTTGCATATTATAAAATACAGTCTCTCCTTTTATGGTACTTCTTATATCTGCAGGATTAAAATAACCTCTAAAAATAGGTATGCCAAATACACTTTGTATACCTAACGGTTCATTTAATACGGGTACAAATTGCCTTGTATAACCAGCACTTATAAAGTTACGGTTAAACCAATTTTTATTCAATTTCCTAAGCCTTGTAAAATGATCTACATTAATCAATAAATCAATATCCTCAGCTCTTTTTTTAAACATATAGCCTCCACTCCTAAAAGTAATAGTAGTGTAGTATCCTTTAGTTGAAAAATGGCTGCGCTGTGCTTCTATGCCGTAGTAGGGCCTGCTCCGGTTTTCTTTTCTCGTCCATCCGCCGATAAACGAAGCACTAAAACCTTCAGGGACGTCTTCATTTCGGCCAAAGCCATAAATAAAATTTGCCCTGTATGCATCTTGTTTAAATATACTAAAAGCCGCCAGCACAGCGGCTACATTGGCATAATGAAAATCGTAGAACTGGTGGTTCTTTAATGGTATATCCGAAAAACGGTGGTGTACGGCACGAAGCGCAATAAACTTCCTCACCCTCATTTGCATATTAGTAAACAGTAACCGCTTGCTGCCAAAGTTATAGCCAAACCACCCATCAACCGTATGGTACCGGTATTTAAAATCGGATTTATATAGAGAATCACTTAAATAATTATTACTAGTTTTATTTATGGATAAATCAAGAGCACCTATCCAGGGGATATAGGGGGTTACCAAAGGTTTGTCAAAATGGGTATACAGGTAGGTTTCTTCATACCGGCCGCTGTTAAAGGCACTTTTAAAAGTTTGAAGGCCCACACTGCCATCAATAAAAGTACCGCTAATATTGCGTTTTAATATTTCTCCGCCATAGCCAAATATTGGGTTTCGCTTTGCATCATACAAGCTACTAAAGGACAGCCGAGTGCCACTGCCACCAATGTTTTCATTGCGTACCTGCATACTTACTTGAGAGGTGCTGTGCATGTTAAGGCTTCCGCCGACAGGGAAAATGTCCTTAGTTATTACAATAACATCAACAGAATCTGTAGAACCGGGTATGCTGTCAATTATAATCCTTGCATCCTGGGTATATACTTGTTCGCGTAACAAACGCTCATTATCTGCCAATAAATATGGGTTTACCCTATCCCCTTGCTCAAAAAGCAAATTATTGTGTATTGTTTTAATGGTAGTTTTTGTATGAAGCCCATTAGCCAGTATTACACCAAAGCTGTTTCGTACAAGGGTGGTATCGTTAATATTGCATTCAAAGCCTAGCCGCAGTATTTCAATGTTCCTGATTACTTGGCCGGTATGGGAGATTAATGGATTAACGACTTTAATAGCTTCTTCCTGGTTTGGCGGGTCTGTAGCAATACTTCTACCCAACTTGCCTAACAAGCCTTTTTTCTTTGCTAAAAAAAAAGTATCCTTCTTTTCCTTAGTTTCTTGCGCCAATAGCGATGAAGAAACAAAAGAAAAAACAAATAATAACAATATAACAGGCATCGCCAGTTTTAGCATTGGTCCATTTTAAACATGCACATAATCCATATTCTATAAAGATATTCAATCAGCTAAAACTAAACCAATTTTTAGAGCATATTTAGCTAGAGCGTATTTTTTAGGAATAAATTAATTTTTGTTTTTTTTAGGATAATAAATGGCTTATAGTAGACGTATTATTTAGGCATATAATTCAAAATCCACTGTCATCATAATCTTCAGAAGCAAATCAATTTGTTTGGCATTTTAATTTTTTTAGGCTATCAAGACAGTGCAAAATTTACGGCAGCGGTTGCATGCAATAATGTGGTATCAAAAACTGGCACCTTACAATCATCTTGTTTAATTAACAAAGGAATTTCTGTGCAGCCCAAAATAATGCCTTGAGCACCGAGCCCTATATATTTTTCAATAATGCCCAGGTATAATGTTTTTGTTGTGGGCAATAATATCCCTTTACCTAACTCGTTGTAAATACTATCGTTGATGGCTTCCATTTCCATAGTACCCGGAGTTATTAAATTTATGCCCTGCTGCTGCAAACGTTCTGCGTAAAAACTGGCTTGCATGGTATATTTTGTACCTAATAAAAGTACGCTGCTTATTTTTTTTTGTTGTACGGCCATTAATACCACATCAACAATATGCAACAACGGTATATCAATAGCAGCCTGTACTTGAGCCGCTACAATGTGCATGGTGTTGGCGCAAAGCAACATACAATCTGCGCCCGCAATGGCAAGATTTTTTGCTGCAGTTGAAAGAATATTTTCTATCGATTGCCAATCGCCTAACTTAGTAAAAGCCGCCACTTCCTGAAAATTTACTGAGTACAGCAATAACTTTGCAGAAGCATTGCCGCCAAGCCTTTCATTAGTTGTTTCGTTGATGATGCGGTAATAATCTATGGTGGAAACCCAGGAAGTGCCACCTATGAGGCCGATAGTTTTCATTCTATGTTATGAGTTATAAGTTAGGAGTTATGAGTTGTTCAGAAGAATTAGGCTTTGCTATTTTGATAGCTGCTTTTATTAGATTCCCATCCTGTATTTATGCCGTTTCTATTATTTCATTGCCCATGGCGGCTTGTTTCATTTTGTGGGTTGTTTCGTGGCCGAGGTATTTTTCCATCCATTTTTCTACAAAATAAATTAGCGGTGTTAGTATGATGGCCATGGTAAATTTATACGTATAATTTACAAGGCAAATTGCCAGCACTAATTGCCAGCTCCATCCTTTGCCAATTTTAAAAGCAATAAAAAGCACAATAAAACTATCTACCAGTTGAGAAATTAATGTGGAGCCTGTTGCCCTTAGCCACATTTTTTTTTCGCCAGTGTATTTTTTTATTTTATGAAAAACAGTTACATCAACTATCTGGCTTACTAAAAATGCTATAAGGCTACCCACAATAATCCACATCCCCTGCCCAAAAATTCCATTAAATGCTTTGTTCATATCGGGTATGCCATCCTGCATGCCAGAGCCATACCAGAAATCTGCAGGCGGTACGCTCATGCCAAAATAAAACATAACAAACGCGTAGGTAATTAAGGCAACAGCAATATAAGATATCCTCCTTACTGCTTTAGGCCCATAAAATTCGTTCACAATATCCGTCATCACAAACTCCAGCGGCCATAGTAATACGCCACAAGTAAGATTAAATGAAAGTGCCTTTTGCCCAAACAATGTAAAGCTTGATGGATGAAGCCCAAACAATTTTTCAAGCGAAAATATTTTGCCACCGATGCATTCTGCTATTAATGCGTTGGCAACAAAAAATGCGGTAAATACTACAAAAAGCTTTGTGGGCTTATCTTTCAGTATGTTTTGTATCATTTATTATAAAATAAAATGGTAAAATATTTGGGCTATTAAAAAGAAAAAGTTAACCCATACCAGCCATGTTGTTACATTTTGTTTCCGCCGGGTTAGGAACAACACCAGCATAAAAATGTTTAAAATAAAATTTACAATGATGGCTCCGTAGCCAAGTATCACTAGCATACTCACCAACGGCCGTATTTGTATAGCTCCATTAAAGTTGCCATTTTTTTTATGGGCCTGTTCTACAAAATTTAAAATTACGGCCAGTACAAAACAGCAGTTACAAATAAAAACAACCCGTGAAAAAAAACGCATACTTACTTATTTTATGATGCCAATATTTGAGTTATACTTGTTTGCCTGGCAACATGGGTACAAACGAAAAATTCTCGAACGTTTCTTCACTGGTGCTGCCATCTGCATTTTTAGTGATGCGCAACATACGCTGGTGTTCATTTTCAATAGCCGAGTTAACAGGTATAATCATTTTACCACCGGTTTTTAATTGCGATAATAACTTAGGTGGCACCATTGGTGCTGCCGCTGTAATAATAACTTTATCAAACGGCGCATAAGTTGGTAAGCCTTCAAAACCATCCCCGTAAAAAAATTTCAGATTAAGGTATTTCGATTTGAAAATATAATTCCTTGTTTTTTCAAACAGCCCTTTTTGCCTTTCGATAGTAAATACTTTGGCACCCATCTCTGCCAGTACGGTTGCCTGGTAAATGCTGCCAGTACCTATTTCAAGGATTTTATCGAGAGGCTTTATCTGTAATAATTGTGTTTGGTAAGCTACTGTATATGGCTGCGAAATAGTTTGCCCTTCGCTGATTGGGAATGCCCGGTCTTCATAAGCAATCTCATCGAAAGCACTATCTAAAAAAAAATGGCGTGGTATGTTGTTCATCGCTGCCAGCACAGCTTCATCAGTAATTCCTTTCTCCCGCAAAATGTCCATCAATTTCTTACGCAGGCCTTTGTGGCGGTATGTATCTTCGTATTTTCTCATAAAACTGACTGGTGCGTTATTTTACTGTTGCACAGAGATTTATTTTTTTAAATGATGCTTATTATAAAAAACTGCATTTACCCCGTTTGTTAAAGCAAATATAACTAGTTGCTCAACATTATCCAGTTGTTTAAAGCCTATCGATTTATAATTGCTGAAGGTTAATTAATTATAGGTTGGCATGTGCTGGTCAAAAAACGCATTCACAGCGGCATTCCAATTATTGATCAAATCATTCCTGTTTTGATTAAGCGAGGCATTGGTAGCATTAAAAATTTTCACGCCATTATTAACATCCTTTACGCCTTTATTAAAGGCATCTACTTCCCCTCTAGTATGGTCAGATTTTTTATCGAATTCTTTTTGCGTTTTACCAAAAGCTTCCTGCTTCAAAATATAATCAGATACCGTTGGGATTTTATCTGTAGCCTCCATTAAATAAAATTCGAGCAAATGCTTACAGCTTAATACTAATGAATTATCTCCTTTAAAAGATTTTGTGGTATCCAGCTTTATAAGCCCGTTTTTTGCATATTGTAAAAGCGTATTCCGGTTTTGTTCTATGCCATTGATATTCTTTTTTTCGATGGCATCCAGCAAGTAAGCATCTTGTTTATAGCTTTTAAAAAATATTAAATAAACCGGATGGTAATAGTTTCCTGTTTCCGCCACCTGGCCCATCATATTTTCCAAATCATCTTTGCCACCAGTTATAAGGCTTACATTATGGGCCGCGGCAAACTTTGTTTCTTCAACATGCAAGGCGGTACTAGCTTCGTCCATTTTTTTATCCACCATTTCTTTGGCTAGCAAGTAGGCTTCCATCAAGTCGTACGACTGCTCAGATATTTCCTGCATATTCACAATCTTACTATAATCTTCATTTAAAGCATTGTAATACAGCTTCATAAAAGATACAGCCGAATCCCGATAAGATTTATCATTTTTAAACGAGTGCATGCCGCTAATATTCATCTTGCTTTCCTGTATCTCATCCAGCAACTTTTCTTTAAGCGCTGTTACTTTTTTTTCATTTTTTCCATGAGAAGAAGCACTGTTGTAGGCTAAAAATCTTTTGGCAATTGTTTGGTGCTGCTTGCTTATAAAACTCATGTAAGTGCCTGCGTTTTCGAAGTCCTGCGCCATGGTATTGATTACAGTAAACAATAAAAATAGTGTGAACGCACTGAAAATGTACAATTTGTTCATGTTGGTTTTGGGTTGGTTAAGATGGGTAAAAATAAATATAGTTGTTTTTTATTGAAGCCAATCCTGCATAATTTTATAGCACTCAGCAATATAACCATCCTTTTGCAGCCGTTTAATATTTACTTCGTTGATGGCTTTGCTTTGTTCGGTAATTACCTGCTGGCGTTCACTATCAAAGCTGTTGTTGCTTGCAATAAGGTTGTTTGCTGCATCGTTTTTCTTATATTCCATCAGGCTGTACATGCTTTTTATTTCCTTATAATAATTGCTGTAACCAGCCCATTGCAGTGGGATATTTTTTATGCCATCCATACTTTTATACCAGGCAGCAAATTTTACGATTGCTTTAAAATCGGCATCAGCACCTACTCTTTCGTTACTTTTTATTTTAAGTGCCGCAAAAGAAATGGGGGGCAATGCATCATAAATTGCCACTTTTGAATTATCTGGCTGCAAGGCGGAGATGGTGCCTCTTTCACGAAACTTATCCATGGCGTACATATCAGGCAGCCCTATATCCGGCACTACGCCTTTCCATTGTGTTGTTGTGCCATCTACGCGATAAAATTTACCATCAGTAACCTTTACATAACTATCGTATTTTTTTGCGGTAGAAAAGTTGCCTGTTGTATCCATCGGTAAAATTAATTGTTCGGTACCTTTGCCATAAGTGGGGCTGCCAACAATTAATGCCCTATGATAATCCTGCAGTACGGCCGTTACCAGTTCAGATGCAGAGGCGCTCATCGTGTTCACCATCACTAGCATCGGCCCATCGTAGATAGTGCCGCGGTTAGGGTCTTTTAAAAAATGCACTTTGCCTGTTTTATCTTTTGTAGATGTTAACGTGCCTTCGTTTATAAAGATGCCTGCCAGCTCTAGCGCTTCGCCTAACGACCCGCCGCCATTGTATCTAAGGTCAAGTATCAGGCCTTCAATGGAATCTCTTTTTAGTTTCATCACTTCCTTCGCCACATCGTTGGAGCAGCCGTTACCGTTTTCTTCATCGCCTTCTTTTACATAAAAGCCTGGCAAGGTGATGTAGCCTATTTTTTTTGCGCCATGTAACAAATAACTTTTTACAATGCCTTCTTCGTTAGCTATTTTTTCTTTGCCAAGCACGGCGGTTTTTTGTTGCCCACTAAGCGTACGAAAGGTTACAGCAATTTTTTCAGTACTGCTTCCGCTGAATATTTTAGATAGCTCCTCAATGTTTGTATCGGCTAATTCCAATGCAGGCTTATCACCAGCCTTCATTTTTATAATTACATCACCTTTATGCAATTCACCATTGCGCCATGCAGGCCCCCCAGGTACAAGGTAGGTAATTGCCCATTCGCCTTTGTCGTTTTCGTCTATTTCAAAACCGATTGAAAACTCCAGCCCGCTCATTTCCGTGTCAAAATCTGTTTTTGCATCCGCATTCATATATTCGGTATGTGGGTCGTAGCACCAGGTTATGGCGGCTAAATATTCGTCTTCCATTTGCTTGGCCGATGGTACTAAGCCTGCCAGCTTACTTTGTATGTTAGATAGTTCTTGCTTATTTACCTGTGCCCTGGCCTTTATTTCGAGCGCTGTAAAGTTTGATGGTACTTGGTGATTGTTGGTTGCTAGCTTGCTTGTATCAATTGATAAATCGGTTATAGTATGCAGTACTTTCCATTTTAGTTTTTTTTGCCAGAGTAGATAAGCTTCCTGGTTGTTGGCTGCATAATCAGCTAACGGCCAACTAAGGTTATCTGGTTTTGAAAAATCCAAAGGCTTTGATAGTATAGCTGTGATATTACTATCTGCCCTTGCTAAACTTAATTTATATAGTTGTATGCTCTTGTTAAAAAAGCTCCATCCATTACCCAATAATTCATCATCTAAAGTTATGCTGTAAGGGCTTAGTTGTGTAATTTCTGTTTTGGTAAAGATGATTTTATCATCGTCCAGTATTTCCATCCAACGATTGTATAACATAGTGGCAGCTGCATCGTTCCATTGTATTGGCTTGTAATGGTTTTGCTCTAAAAAGCGCCGAAGCACCAATGTTTTTTGATGAAGATTCTCTGTACTGGTTTGCTGTGCATTTGCAAAAAGGCAAAGCACCAGCATGGATTGAAATAAAAGTAGTTTCATGTATAGTGTTGGTAAATAAACGGTATGCTAATCTGCCTGCAATATAAAAAAATGTCAGGAGCTTACCCCTGACATTTTAACAACAATGCTTTATATTTTAAGACGATTAATTATTTTAATTGCATCTCACTCACCATCCGGGCAATTTTTTCAGCTAACAATTTATCAGCCGCTTCAAAGCCTTCCGCATTATCCAGCTTGGAATTAACGCTGAAATAAAACTTAATTTTTGGCTCTGTGCCGCTTGGCCTTGCAGATATTTTTGTGCCATCATTTAATAAAAATTGCAGCACGTTACTTTTAGGCAAATCAATGGGTTTGCTTTCGCCAGTCTGTAAATTTTTACCAACCTGTAGTTCATAATCCAATAGCTCTGCAACAGGTACGCCATCAATTGTTTTTGGTGGGTTGCTGCGGTAGCCTTGCATCATATCTTCAATTTCTTTTGCCCCATTCATCCCCTTTTTGGTGATGCTTACCAGCGTTTCTTTAAACAAGCCATATTGCACGTAAAGGGCTATTAGCTTGGCATACATGCTGCTGCCTTTACTTTTTTCGTAGGCCGCCATTTCGCAAAGCAATGCTACTGCGCTTATCGCATCTTTGTCACGTATCTTATCGCCAATCATCAGCCCAAAACTTTCTTCGCCGCCAATAATATAATTTTCTTTGCCTTCTTTTTCTTTAATTAACGAAGCAATCCATTTAAAGCCTGTGAGTACATTGTAGCAGGCAATATTACTTGCTTTAGCAACAACATCAATCATACCTGTGGTTACAATGGTTTTAACCACCATATCGTTTGGCTGGTTGATGCCTTTAGTTTTTCTGGCTTCAATCATATAATTAAAAGCCAGTACAGCGGTTTGGTTGCCATTCATCAGCACCCATTCGCCCTTGGTATTTTTTACGCCAATGCCTACACGATCGCTATCGGGGTCGGTGCCCAGCAAAATATCTGCATCTATTTTTTTAGCCAGTGCCAGCCCAAGGCTCATCGCTTCCTTCTCTTCGGGGTTAGGAAAAACCACTGTTGGAAAATTACCATCCGGTACACTCTGTTCTTCAACAATATGCACATTATCAAAACCAAACTTTTTTAATATTTGCGGCACCAGCATAATGCCAGAGCCATGTATGGGCGTGTATACTATCTTAAGCCCGTGCTGCGCTGCGCATACATCCGGGTAAACGCTTAATCCCTTTGCCATGGTTAAATACAGCTCATCCATATCTTTGCCTATAGCAGATATATTTGCTTCGCCCCCACTCCACTTTACATCATCTACAGAGGCAATTTTATCTACTTCAATAATTACATTTTCATCATGGGGCGTAACCATTTGTGCGCCATCATCCCAATAAGCTTTGTAGCCATTATACTCTTTCGGGTTGTGGGATGCAGTACAGACTACACCACCTTTACAGCCTAAATTACGGATGGCAAAACTAAGCTCCGGCGTTGGGCGCAACGATTCAAACAAATAAACTTTAATACCGTTTGCAGCAAAAACATTGGCAGTTGTTTCAGCAAAAAAACGGCTGTTATTTCGGCAATCGTGTGCAATGGCTACTTTAATTTCACCATCAAAACATTTTTTTAAATAGTTAGCGTAGCCTTGCGTTGCCATGCCTACGGTATACTTGTTCATGCGGTTGGTGCCTATGCCCATAAGGCCACGAAGCCCGCCGGTACCAAATTCCAAGTTTTTATAAAAGGCATCCGCTAATTCATCGGGATTATCTTTTTGCATTGTAATAATGGTATCTTTTACAGACTGCTCGTAATTGCCAGATAGCCAGTTATCAATTTTTTGTTGAATGTTTTTATCCATGGTTTTTTTATTTACTTCTTCAAAAATAATTGTTTCGTATCTTAATAATACGAGTAAAATATTATTTTTGTTTTTCGGACCAAAATTTAATTTCTATTGAAAACACTTAAACAATATAAAAACAAAAGTTGGGCTTTTAAAAAAAAGATGGCTTTTGGTTACGTCGTAACCCTTTTTATTACTTTGCATATTGTAGCACAGGATAGTAGCCTGGCTTTTATTAATAAGGATACCACACCTGTAATAGCTACCAGCCAAACTTTACATATTTTAACGCCAATACAAATAAAGAAACGTGTAAAAGCCGTTGCCATAGCCAATGTGGTGGGTTACAGCGCTATATTAATTGGCTTAAATGCAACATGGTATGCGAACTACCCACGAAGCAGTTTTCATTTTTTTAATGATAATGGCGAATGGCTGCAGGTGGATAAAGTGGGGCATTTTTACAGCGCTTATATTGAAAGCAGGGCTAGTATGGAGTTGTGGCGATGGACAGGCGTAAGCCGTAAAAAACGTATTTGGCTGGGTGGCATGAGTGGCGTTGTTTATCAAACAGCCATTGAAGTACTGGATGGCTTTAGCAAAGAATGGGGGTTTAGCTGGGGCGATTTTACTGCCAATGTTGTTGGCAGCGCAACGCTTATTTCGCAAGAACTGGCATGGGATGACCAGCGGATAAAAATTAAATTTTCTTTTCATAGAAATAATTACCAGGATGCAGTGTTGAATGCCCGTGCGGATGATATTTACGGCAAATCTTTTTCTGAAAGGTTTTTGAAAGATTATAATGCGCAGACTTATTGGGCAAGCGCTAATATCAAATCATTTTTTCCGGAAACAAATTTGCCTGGCTGGCTAAGCGTTGCCGTTGGTTATGGCGCTGATGGCATGTTTGGCGCTAATTCAAATATTTGGAAAAATAAACAGTCAAGTATTACTTATGACCGCTCGGATATAAGGCGGTACCGTCAATGGTACTTATCGCCGGATATTGATTTTACGAAAATAAAGACCCGAAAAAAAGCTATTAAATTTTTACTGACGGTTTTAAGTGCTTTTAAGTTTCCTGCGCCAAGCATTGAGTTTAGCAAGGGCTCTTTTAAATTCCATGCTTTGCATTTTTAGGTTTTCACGCTAAGTTTTTCACCAAGTTTATTTTCACGCAATTACGCCAAGGCCTTAAGAAATAGAACTCAATTAAAATACAATATTAAAAAAATTTCGGGCCTTTGTGTGAACCAAAAAACTTACTTGCTTTGTTCCTTGGCATCTTTGCATGAAACCTTTATTGCATCCATGCCCCTACAACCTCCGCCCCTTCTACTTCTACAAAAATATGTTCATCCAGCGTGGTTGAAATGGATAGGCCGACGTAATCCACATCAATAGGAAATGATTTGTGGGTGCGTTCCAGTAATGCCAGTGTTTGTATTTTTTTGGGGTAGCTTTCCAGTAAAGGCTTTAATGCGTACAGCATGGTTTTGCCGCTGTTAGCCACGTCATCTATCAGCAAAATAACTTTGTCGTTAAAATCGATGCAAGGCTCAATTGTTATTGCTGCCGGGTGTTTTTTATCAAGCGACAGCGTTACAACAATTACTTCCCCTTTAAAAACATCTTTTAAAAATTTGCTTACTTTATTTGCGATGATACTGCCATTTTCTTTAATGCCTACCAATATCAACTGCTGCTCGCCATAATTGCGTTCTGCTACTTCCAATGCCATGCGGCGCAATTTTTTTTCTGCCGTTTCTTTTGATAAGATATATTTTTTATCTGCCATGCTGATACCTTTATTGTTTGCACGAATTTATAGCATAAATCAATAATGGGGCATAATTAGTGTATCTGGCAATTGATAATTATCTTAGCTATATAAACATTGCTTATGCATCTTGTTCCCCAGCTTTTTTTTATTGTACTATTCGCTGTAGCTGTTTGGCTTTTCACAAAAAATATCCTGCAAATACGCCGCAATATTTTTTCAGGCATGCCAGAAAATCTTTCTGATAATTCGTCGCTTCGCTGGAAAAACGTGTTGCTATTAGCTTTGGGGCAAAAAAAAATGTTTAGTAACAAATTGGTAGCCGTGATGCATTTTGTTATTTATGCAGGCTTTATCATTATTAATGCCGAAGTAGTAGAAATAGTGCTGGATGGTATTTTAGGCACACACCGGTTATTCTTTCCATTTTTAGGCGGTTTATATTCTTTTTTAATAAACTTTTTTGAGATACTGGCTATAGGCGTAATTATAGTTTGCGTAGCTTTTTTAAGCCGCAGGAATGTGCTGAAATTAAAACGTTTTATCAGTAAAGATTTAGATGGCTGGCCACGCAGCGATGCCAATTATATTTTGATTGCCGAAATTATTTTGATGAGCCTTTTTTTAACCATGAATGCCACCGACAGGGCTTTACAGCTACAAGGCAGCGAACATTACCATGCAACCGGTAGCTTTCTTTTTTCAGGTTTGCTGGCGCCGATATTTAGCAATGTACCAACATCTACATTAATAATAATAGAGCGAGCCTGCTGGTGGATACACATTACCGGCATACTGGCATTTTTAAATTATTTGCCTTACAGCAAGCACCTGCACATTATGCTGGCGTTTCCCAATGCCTATTATGCAAGGCTGCCAGTGCTCGGCAAAATGAGCAATATGGTGAATGTACAGAATGAAGTAAAATACATTATGCAGCCAGAGCTTGCACCCACAGGAGATGCTCCACAAATGAAGTTTGGTGCTAAGGATGTAACTGATTTAAGCTGGAAAAATTTACTGGATGCATACAGTTGTACTGAATGCGGCAGGTGCAGCGCTGCATGCCCGGCTACCATTACGGGCAAGCTTTTAAGCCCCCGTAAAATTATGATGGATACGAGGGACAGGCTTACAGAAGTTGGAAAAAACATCGCTGAAAACGGTGAGTTTAAACCTGATGGCAAAACTTTGCTGAACAATTATATTACTGTAGAAGAATTACATGCCTGCACCACTTGCAATGCCTGCGTGCAGGAATGCCCTGTAAGCATAAGCCCGCTGGATATAATTATTCAATTGCGCCGCTCGTTAATTATGGAAGACAGCAATGCTCCTCAGGAATGGAACGCCATGTTTAGCAACATTGAAAATAATTTTGCGCCCTGGAAATTTAGCCCGGAAGACAGGGATAAGTGGACAGAAGAAATGTAATAAAACACAAATTAGCTAATGTGCTGATTTGCTAATTAGCTAATTTCGTGCGCAAGGCTTTCCTGATAAATAAAAAGCCATTAAATGCGAATTAGCTAATTTACTACTCAGGATAACATATGTTTTATAATAGAAAAAAACACATTATCCCGGAAAAATTAGCATATTACCACATTATCGAATTAGCGAATTAAATTGTATGTCAGCAGAAAAAATTTTAGGGGATTGGAAAAATAAGCGTTTTAAGCCTGTTTATTGGCTGGAAGGCGAGGAAGATTATTACATTGACAAAGTAATGCACTATGCCGAGCACGATATTTTAACGGAAAGCGAAGCTAGCTTTAACCTATCTGTTTTTTATGGCAAAGATGCCAATTGGAGCGATGTTGTAAATGCCTGTATGCGCTACCCAATGTTTGCTGAAAAGCAAGTGGTGCTGTTGAAAGAAGCACAGCAGATGAAAGATATCGACCACCTGGAAAACTATATTACAAACCCTCTTTCATCTACCATTTTTGTAGTTAGCCATAAAGAAAAAACTGTTAGCAAAGCAACCAAATTAGGCAAGCTCCTTAAAAAAAATGCGGAGTTATTTTTATCTGAAAAAATAAAAGACTATAAGCTGGTAGAGTGGATTACAGATTATGTGAAATCGCTGGAATTTAGTATGTCTGCAAAAGTCGTTTTATTATTGGCAGACCATTTAGGCAGCGACCTTAACAGGATTGTAAATGAGATTGAAAAAATTACACTGAACCTTGGGCAACGAAAAACCATCACCGAAGATGATATTGAAAAGTTTGTAGGCGTAAGCAAAGAATACAATGCCTTTGAACTTCAGGCAGCCATGAGCAAAAAAGATTTAGCCAAAGCCATCCGTATTATCCAATATTTTGAAAGCAACCCTAAAGCCGCGCCAATACAACTAGTACTGCCTGCTTTGTATGTTTTTTTCAGCAAGCTGTATATTATTTTTGGCATGGCCGATAAAAGCGAAAATGCTGTAAAGCCCCTTTTTTATAACAACCCATATGCTGCTAAAGAAGCCCTTGCAACTGCAAAAATGTATGGCTACGAAGGCGTTGAACGGGCATTGCTTTTGCTGCACGAATACAACCTGAAAAGCGTAGGGGTTAATGCAAGCGGTATTTCAGATGGAAGCTTGCTTAAGGAAATGGTAGTAAAAATGATCGGGTAGCAAATAGCTCTAAAACTACGGCTAATGTAGTAGCCAATTTAAATACGCTGTAAATGTATTATCGCTTTTTATTAAAGCTTTAATTAAGTCATTTGATACTGCAAGATGTAAGTTGCATATTATCAGTATACTGTAAATGTAGTTATAGTTTAATAGATAGTTCACCTTCAATTTTATTCTACAAATTACCTCTTTTAGTAGAAGTTTTACTACCATAAATGTAGAAGTTCTTCTACCCAAATTTCCAACTATTTCTATTTACCTTTAAACAACCAAAATAGTACAAAATATAAATTTAATAAGCATATAAAGCTATTTTAGGAATTTTTTTATTACCCCTTATTTTTTACATTTTTATCCTACTATTATGTTAGCTCCTGCAAAACCTATTAATGAAGAAGATCGCCTAAACGACCTTTACCACTATAATATACTTGATACGCCCAAAGAAAAAGATTTTAATGAACTTATAGAGCTGGCAGCCCAAATGTGCAATTGCCCTTATGCACTAATAAGTTTTATAGATAAAGACAGGCAATGGCTAAAAGCAACAAAAGAAAATCATGACATAGGTTTGAGCCGCGATACTTCATTTTGCGGACATGCAATTTTGAAAAAAGATGTAATGGTGGTCAAAAATAGTAGTAAGGATATTAGGTTTCATGATAACCCAAATGTTATTGGCGGCGTAAAAATAGCTTTTTACGCCGCAGCCCCAATTATTAGCGCTGCTGGCTTTGCATTAGGCACCGTTTGTGTAATAGATACCCATCCAAGACAAATATTTAAAGTAACACAAAAAAAGGCTTTAAAAATTATTGCTGCCCAGGTAAGCACTTTGCTAGACCTTAAGCTTAAAATTAGCCTTACTATAGAACGAGGCATGCAAATGGTTGCAGCTGAAAAAAGGCTTGCCCAGCTTGCAATGGTTAGCCATGAAAAGGAAAAGGGGAAAATTGCTTTTGAACTGCATGAAAATTTTGCCCAGACATTAGCCGGCATTAAATTTTACCTGGACTTTGCCGAAAACTCAAAAGAAAAAGAAATATTGATTGTACAAAAAAGCAAAGAATATATCAACGGCCTTATTAGTGATGTAAGGGTACTTTCAAAATCTATTGTGCCCACTACATTTGACAATGATAATTATATTGACATTATAAATGAGCTGGCTGAAAAATTTTACCAAGAAACTGGAGTAAGCGTTAAAATAAAGTATAGCAAAGAATTTAAGGGCTTTGATACAACTACCGGATTATCTATTTTTAGGATAATAGAAAACCAATTACAAATTGCCAAAAATGCAAATGCAAAAAATATAAAAATCAGGATTAGCCAGGAAAGCAAAATATCAATTTCATTTAGGGATGATGGACAAAAAAATGTTTCTTCTTATGAAAAAGAACTGCTTGTAAATAACATTATAACAAGTACAGAATTTTTAAAGGGCAAATTAGTAAAGGATAAAAATTTAGCTGGCAAAAATGTTTTAGAGATAGAAATACCACTGGCCAGGATGCAAACTGCATAACCCGTTTAGAATTTTTAAAGCCTTCTTAACATTGTAGGAATTTTATTTTGTTAGCGTGTTAATTATTATGGCATAAGTAAAGCAACAACCTACTCTTTTTATAAACTCTAAAAAATATGGGATGGCATTATTTTGGCGTAATATTTTTTTAAAGAAGCTTGATAAAGATTAAAAACTAACCGTTGCCCAATATAGAAGATCAATGAGCAAAATCCATTTCAAAATCACCTTTAATCCTTTCTATAGAAGGATTAAAATAGCCGAACTTAAGGTTAGGGAATTCTTCCCGTATTAGTTCCATCAATTGCTTTACGCCCATGCATTCGCCGGTTTCCGTTACGCCTATCTTGCCTAAATACCAATCTGGGTCAATATTAAAGTTTCGCCATTGTACCATGCATAAATCGGTTTCTCTTATTAATATACGCAATGCTTCATATTCTTCAATACTATCGGTCATACCCGGAAAAACAAAGTAGTTAAGGCTCGTCCATCCACCATAGCTACGCATTACTTTAAGGCTTTCAATTAAATCTTGAAAAACATAATTATTGGGGCGGTAGTAAGGTATATAAACACTTTCCCGGGCACTGTTAAGGCTTACCCGCATACTGTTTAAACCCACTTCGCACAAGGCTTTTACCGCCTCTGGCTTGCTGCCATTAGTGTTTATGTTGATGCTTCCTTTTTGTGTATGCTTGCGTATTTCAATAATGCTTTGTTTAATGGTTTCCCACATCAGCAATGGCTCGCCTTCGCAGCCCTGCCCAAAACTTATAATGGGGTAAGGTGCATGTTCTAAATGCGGCACGGTAAACTCCACAATCTCTTCCGGCAAAGGGCGAAACGTAAGCCTGTCCTGCGTACTTACAATGGTTTCTTCTATCGGTTGAAAACTAATGCAGCCGATGCAATTAGCATTACATGCGGGCGATGAAGGTACAGGGCATTCCCATCTGCCCATTGCTAAATTTCTTGCAGCCGGACAGTTATACGTCATGCAGCAATTTTCCATCAAATGCTTTACTAGCCTGTTATTGGGGTAATTTTTTAATAAATAGTCTGTGCCGGCCACAATCTGTGCTTCATCATACCCTTCGGTTTCCTGGCGTATATCATTTTCAATCCTTACCGCAGGTACAAAAAATTTATTATCAAACCAACCAGCAGCCGTGTAACAAAATAATGGCAATGTTGGTGCATCGGGTTGCGTTTCGTAAGCGGCCATATAAAGCCCTGTGTGCGCTGGTGGTATAAAAGCCGCTACAGCCCAGCCCTTTTCGCAGAGGCGCATTTCGCCAGTTTTTACATCAATGCCAATGCCTTTCCTGCCTGGCAGTTCGTATAAATTACCGCCATCAGGCAAGCCAATCCAATCTTCTTCCTCTATGGGCATGGCATCCCAACCACTGCGGCCGGTTACGTACAGCGTTGTGTCTTCAAAAATATTTCCAGCCCCGTCGGAGTATAAAATGTAAGGAGTCATAATTTAATTGATAATTAGTTAGTGGATAATGGATAATTTTTTAAGCACGAATTGTTTGCCTGGTAATTATCTATTTGCCAATGCATTTAATGCTGCGGGCAAATTTCGTTCATTTACCGCAGTTGTTCAATTTTAAAATTATGTTCGACAATGGGAATTTTAAAGTGAAAATAATTGTGTAGTCCAATACAGTAGCAATGTTAAGCTTAATAGGCCCGTCCGAATGGCAGCCGGGAAGACGTCGCACTCTTTTACTTTGGTTTTTCAGGGGGGGCTTTTATTATGCACCAGGCAAAAACGAAGCTATTCCATTGATTAAATTCAGCTCTATAAAAAACGGGTATTAAAATAATGAGGATTACCAAAATCTACTACACCCCAATAAACCCACTACAAAAATGATTGAAGCTTCCTTCATCCACCATTATTTCGTTTTCAACAATGGTTAATTGTAATAATTTATTATTTTTAAAATCAAGCGTAAGCAGGTTATCCTTTAAAATAATATTGTTGAATTCATCCCAGGCATGCACCGGGTTTGCAAACATCTTTTTAATCACCACGCCTTCGGTATTTATGGTTACAACCGGCTCCTTGTATAATTTTTTAACTATCATCCCATAAACAATTAAAATAGCAGCAAAAATTATAGCGTGCGTAGTTATAAATAATAGTATTGCCGCTACAATTAATAATATGCGGTTATCTACTTTGTATTTTACCAGCAATGTATTTACAAAAATAGCTGCCGTAAATAAAATGACAGCAGACAAAACATTTATGAAAAAATACTGTTTGCTTTGGTATAGCACCGATGCTATAGAAGCCAATGCCAGCAAGCACCTTGTAACGAGTACATCAATATTTGGGCTATTATCTTTTATGTTGAAGGTGTACATAAGCTTAGGCGCAGGTATAATAAATTGGTGTCAACAAAAGCAATAGTGTAATTAAAGGCGCAAATTTGCTGCACCATATTTTTACAAAATAAATTAGGCTATTACTTGAGCAGGGTTTGCAGTTACCAGCATATTGCACAATTTAAAAAGGCATCTTGCGCCTACGTTTTCATCCCACTCGTCGTGGCTTACACCTACCTCATTTATATCGAAGCCAACCAGTTTACGCCCGCTTTGTAATAACAGTTTAAAAATATAAAAAACCTGCTCTGTTTCGAAGCCTCCTTGTACAGGCGTGCCTGTGTGCGGACACAATTTCGGATCAAGCCCATCTATATCAAAACTTACGTAAACATTTTGTGGTAAATGAGCCACCATTTCGCTGGCAATAAATTTCCACGTTTGCCCTTCGTATTGGCGTTCTTTTATGTCCGTATCAAAATAAGTAACTACCCTGGAGTTGGAGTTGGCAATATAGTCCCACTCTTCTTCACAATAATCCCTAACTCCAACTTGCACCAATTTTTTTAATGCAGGTATTTCCTCCAATGCGTTGTACATTATTGAAGCATGAGAATAATTAAAATTTTCGTACCCTTTCCTTAAATCGCAGTGGGCATCAATTTGTAAAATACCAAAATCGCCATGTTTTTCAGCAATAGCCTTAAAAAAACCTAAGGGCGTACTATGGTCGCCGCCAAGCAGGCAAACCAGCTTGCCTTTATTTAACAATTCTTTTGTTTGCCCGTAAACCCAATCGTTCAAAAAAATACTTCCAGCATTTACTTCTTTCAAAGTTTTACACATGAATTTATTATCCTTCACCTCTTGGCCTTCAGAAATGTAATTAATGTACAATTCTGCCTCTTTGCGCAAGTAATCACTTTTCAAGAGTACTTTTTTATCAACCGCACGATAAAAATAACCCTGCTTCCAGGCATCTTTATATTCTGGGTCAAAAAGGTCAACTTGAAGGCTTGCTTTAAAAATATGGTCTGGAGCCCTTGCTGTGCCTGCGTTATAGCTTACAGTAACTTCCCAGGGTACAGGCAAAATTACGAGTCGTGCGTCTTCCTCGGCAAAAGGCAAACCAAAAATATTATTGTTAGGGTTGCCAACCGAATTTTGGTCAAATTTTGAGAGATCTGTCATTATAAAAATAATTTGAACTATTGCCAGAAATATTCCTGCAAAACGTTTGCGAAGATAAGTGTATATCAGACACATTTTTGCTAATTTGCCCAACAAATTACGCACAAGCTATCAGTGTAAAACAGGTTCAATCGTTAATCAAAAAAGAAATAATACACCCTGTTTGCTTTACCTTTGCGGCGTTAAATTTAAAGGATATGAAAAAAATGCATATTGTGCTTTTAGTTGCCATTGCTGTAGCAATTGGAACGTTGATAATGTTTTCTGTAGATTTTTCTACCTACGATACTATTGTATCTGCAAGGCAAAAGCAGGGAAAGTTTGTACACCTTATTGCCAGGCTTGATAAAACCATACCGCTGGATTATGACCCGGCATTAAACCCTAATTATCTATCCTTCACCGCAAAAGATAGTTTGGGCAACTCCACTAAAGTAGTTTATCATAACACTAAGCCCGCCGAACTTGAACAAAGTGAAAGGGTTGTTTTAAAAGGCAAGATGCAGGGAAATATTTTTGAATGCAGCGACATATTATTGAAATGCCCAAGCAAATATAAAGATGATAAAAAGGTACTGGAAAAAAGTATTGTAGCTGAATCGAAGTTATAAGTTATGAGTAAGGAGTTATGAGTATCGGTTGCTAGCTTTTGCCCTGTTACTAATCAATTTAATATTTAGGTAACCAATTATTTTTAAACAAAGTACACATGCAATTTGAAGGAGAACATTTGTGGATAGGGACATTAGGGCATATTTTTGTATTGGTTTCTTTTACGGCTTCGTTGCTTGCTACGGTTGCTTATTTTATTGCTTCGCGAAAAACTACTGCTGAGGAAAAATTTTCGTGGATACTTTTTGCGAGGATAAGTTTTTTTATTGAAGTAGCCGCAGTGTTTAGTGTATTTGCCTGCATCTTTTATCTTTGCAGCAATCATTATTTAGAATATTTATACGCTTACAAGCATACTTCTAAAGAACTGGAATTTAAATATTTGCTGGCCTGTATCTGGGAAGACCAGGGTGGCAGCTTTTTGCTTTGGACCATCTGGCATTGCCTGCTGGGCTTAGTCGTTATTAAAAAATCAAAAGAATGGGAAGCTCCTGTTATGACGGTTGTAAGCTTTGCACAGGTTTTTTTAGCAATGATGATAATGGGCGTTTATATGTTTGGCACCAAGATAGGCAATAGCCCTTTTGTGTTGACCAGAAACGAGATTAATGGACCCATTTTTAGCAGGAGCGATTATTTAAGTCTTATAAAAGATGGTGTAGGGCTAAATGTTTTGTTGCGCAATTATTGGATGGTGATACATCCACCTATATTATTTTTAGGCTTTGCCTCTACCATTGTACCTTTTGCGTTTGCATATGCGGGCATGCAGGCAAAGCGTTTTGGCGATTGGGTTAAGCCCGCTATACCTTATACATTGTTTAGTGCTGCTGTATTAGGCGTTGGTATAATGATGGGTGGAAAATGGGCTTATGAATCTCTATCTTTTGGCGGCTACTGGGCTTGGGACCCTGTAGAAAATGCCTCCTTGGTACCGTGGCTTATATTGGTTGCCGGCTTGCATACTATGGTGGTTTATAAAGCAACCGGACACTCGCTTAGGGCTAGCTATCTATTTATTTTATTGGCATTTATTTTCGTTTTATATTCTACTTTTTTAACCCGTACGGGTATTTTGGGCGATACCTCTGTACATGCATTTACTGAGGCTGGCAAGGCCATGAATGCGCTGATACTAGCGTTCCTTGCGGTATTTGCTATATTGTCGCTAACCTTATTTGGCATCAACTTTAAAAATATACCCGCGCTGCATAAAGAAGAAACTACAAGCTCCCGCGAATTTTGGATGTTCATCGGTTCCCTGGTATTCTTTTTATCGGCCATGTTCATTATTGCAAAAACTTCTACTCCGGTTATCAATTCCATTTTTGGTAGCAAGCTTGCACCGCCGGAGGACCCAGAGTTTAGTTATAACAAAGTAATTGTGCTGGTAGCTATTATCATTGGCTTACTAAGCGCCATCACCCAGTATTTAAAATATAAAAACACGCCGCTTTCTCAAACAGTAAAAAAATTAGCCGTACCTACGGTTATAGCTGCTGTGATAACTGGTTTACTAGCAGTTTTTTATCCACTTACTTACTACAAACAAGGCCCAGGTTTTTTAGGCGCTTTGTACGTTGCATTGTTTGCCTCTATTTATTCAGTAATAGCAAATGCAAGCTATATCTGGAGTGGCTTAAATGGTAAACTAAAAGCTGCAGGTGGCTCCGTAGCACATCTTGGCTTTACTTTAATGATTGCCGGCATGTTAATATCCGCAGGCAACAAACAAGTGATCAGTGTAGAAAAATTTAAAGATTTTGATATCCCTATGGGTATAGATCCTTTAACTAAGCAGCAGGATAATGCGGCAGAAAATATCAATTTAATAAGGCAGGTATCAAAAAAAATGGGGCCTTATGATGTTACTTATTTGTATGATAGCGCCGGGCACGAAACTGGCAAAAGATATTATCATTTGTTGTTTGAAAGAAAAGATGTAGCCACCAAGGAAGTTAAAGAATCTTTTGTGCTTAATCCTGATGTTTATATGATGAAAAACAACAACATGAGTAGCAACCCGGATACAAAAAATTATTTGTCGCACGATGTGTTCACCTATATCTCTTACGCTTTAAGCCCTGACAGGGAAAAAGATACCAGCCAATTTAAAATTACCGAGGTTGCAGAAGGCGATACAATTTTTTACTCCAAAGGCTTTATGGTACTGAAAAGTGTTACCAAAAACCCGCCAACAAATAAATTTAATATTCCTGCAAGCGCCGGTCCGTCAGTACAAGCCAATATGGTTATTACGGGTAAAGATAGCATGAACTACCATGCATCGCCAATGATAATGATAGATAGCCTGGGCATTAACCAGATAGATGATACGGTGTATGCGCAAAACCTTTTCATAAAATTTGCAGGCATTAGCAGTGACCAGAAAAAATTAAAAATAGGGGTAAAAGAATCTGATAAGATGATTGATTTTGTTACCCTTAAAGCTTACATTTTTCCTTATATTAATTTGGTATGGATTGGTTTGGTGGTGATGGCGCTGGGGCTTATCATGAGCATTATCCGCCGGGCAAATATTTCTTCAAAAGCCGGGATTATTGTTTTGTCAGTAGTTGCGGTGGCTTTATTTTACATGTTTTTGTTTGCTAATTGATACTATCATCGGCTAAACTATTTTTTTTCATCAATATTTGCCTCAAAGCTATTCCAACTAAATATCCGTATATTATTATTGATAATAGGTACGGATTTTATTTAAATTATTTGCAGTATCCAAAGATTCAGTAAATTTATAGTAACAATGAGGCTCACAGCTACATACAAAACTTTTTTACTGCTTATCTCTATCGTAATTTTATCTGCAAAAAACCAGCAGGTATTTTCGCAACAGAAAGGCTTAACCGATACCATCCGCACCTTTGCGGTTATCTATGAAGGTGATACTATAGAAGCCAAAACTTTACAGATTTTATTGTTACGTTCCCATTACGACGAAGCCCACATGAATGCCAATGCAAAATGGACAAGGCTGCGAAATGCCATCTATGTAACTTATCCTTATGCAAAACGGGCAGGCAAAGTGATGAACGAATTGAACGTACAATTAGTAAATGTGCCAGAGCAAGAAGTCCGGAAAAAAATTATCAAATCAAGGGAAAAAGATTTAAAAAAGGAATTTACAGACCCGCTTACCAATCTCTCTGTTTACCAGGGAAAAGTATTGATGAAACTCATTAATAGGGAGACGGGCAATAATTGTTACGAAATCATCAAAGAATATAAAGGTTCTCTTACCGCCCGGTTTTATCAGACCGTAGCCTTTTTCTTTGGCAGCAACCTTAAGCAGCCATACGATAAAGGTGGTGATGATGCAGAGATGGAAAAAATTGTACAGGAAGTAGAACGTATGTACGGCTACCGCAGCTAATTTTAATTAAAAAATTTTTAATGGATAATTGACAATACTGTTGGCTCCAGTTCCTAACCAATCATATACACTTCCCTTACCAAATAATCGTTTTTCTAAAATAATCTTTCAAGCTCCATTATTCTGGCAACACGCTTACAAAGCCGCCTGTGTATTATTTTGTATTGCCTACTTTTGCACTTTATTTTTCTTTTTACTATTTTAATTTATAAGATGAAATTAGATATACTTGCTTTTGGTGCACACCCGGATGATATTGAATTAGGTTGTGCCGGTACTTTACTTGTTGAAAAAATGAACGGCAAAAAAGTAGGCATAATCGACCTTACCCAGGGAGAATTAGGCACCCGGGGAAGCGCGGAAATCCGTAAAGAGGAAGCAAGAGCAGCAGCTGAAATTTTGCAGGTGGATGTTAGGGAAAACCTGGAATTGGCCGATGGCTTTTTTAAAAATGATGAGGCGCACCAGCGCCAGGTTATACAAGCAATACGAAAATATCAGCCTAACATTATCATTTGCAATGCCCCGGAAGACCGCCACCCCGATCATGGAAGGAGCGCACAATTAGTTGAAGATGCTGTATTTTTAGCCGGCTTGCGTAAAATTGAAACAGAAGAAAATGGCATTTCCCAACCAGTATGGCGCCCGGCCTTTGTTTTTAATTTTGTACAGGATAGGTACCTGCACCCAAATTTTGTGATTGATATTTCTTTGGTTATGGAACAGAAAATTGCTGCCATACGTGCTTATGGAACTCAGTTTGATACTGCCGATAACAGTGAGCCGCAAACCTATATTTCTACCCCAGATTTTTTAGAAGGCATCATCTACCGGGCAAAAATGTTTGGCAAAATGATTGGAGTAGAATATGCTGAAGGCTATATCAGCAAAAAAATGATAGGTTTTAACAATTTTGACGCATTTATTAAGGATTTTAGATAATTTGGGCATAAACAAAACTATAAATCCACAGGATTAAAATGTAATTTCATATAATTATATATTTAGCATCATGGCAACACCTAAATTCATCGCAAATTCTACCAATTTTCATCAAGAATTAAAACAACGGGTGAATAAATATTTTGCAGATGTAAAAAAGCCATCTACGGGCAATATAAAACTTTTTTTAAAAGCTATATTTTTCTGCCTTGCATATATTGGGTTGTATGTCCATCTTGTATACTTTACCCCAATTACGTGGGTCGCTTTAATTGAATGCGTTTTGCTGGGGTGCTTTACAGCTGCAATTGGTTTTAATGTAATGCACGATGGCGGGCACGGAAGCTTTAGCCAGAACAAAGGCATCAACAGGTTAGCTGCAGTTTCCGTAAATTTTTTAGGTGCCAGTAGCATTATGTGGAATATGAAGCATAACATTATCCATCACACGTACACTAATATTGATGGCATTGATGATGATATAGAAATTAAGCCCTACTTACGCATGTGCTCTACGCAAAAGCTGTATAAAATGCACCGCTTCCAACATTACTATGTTTGGTTCCTGTACACATTGCTCCATCTTATCTGGATATTTTTAACTGACTATCAAAAATATTTTAAAAAGAGGATTGGTTCTGTGCCAATTAAAAAATTAACCGTAAAAGAACATTTTGCTTTTTGGGGTGCCAAGGTGGGTTATGCCATAATATTTATGGTGCTGCCTATTATTAAACTAGGGTTTGTTGAATGGATGGTTGGCTTTTTAATTGCCAGTATGGTTACCGGTTTTGTTATCAGCATCGTGTTTCAACTGGCACATACTGTAGAGCATACGGAGTTTCCAATGCCGGAAATTACCACCAACAAAATTGAGAACGAATGGGCAATTCATCAGGTACAGACTACCGCTAACTTTGCCACAAAAAATAAATTGATTTCCTGGTTAGTGGGAGGGTTAAATTTTCAAATTGAACATCATCTTTTTCCTAAAATTTCTCATGTACACTACCCTGCCATCAGCAAAATTATCAGGCAAACTTGTATAGACTTTGGCATTACATATATGGAGTATCCTAAAATGCGCCACGCCATTGCTTCTCACGCATCTTACCTGCGCAGGATGGGACGCCCGGATTAAAATATTTTCTTCTAATAAAAAAGCCTTTGGATTTAAGATGCAAAGGCTTTTTTATTGGTAAGATTTTCTACTTATATATCAATGCCGTTAAGTTAAGCATTGATATGTTTGTTTTTACCTAACCCTAACCCACTCCAAGTAACAGGAAAGGACTTAACTTAACGGCATTGACTTACATATTGTAAGTAATAAAGCAAACTTAAGGGTTAGCTCCATTTTTGCCGCAGATTCGCAGCTTACTACTGTATTAAAGCTGCAACATAGCGGCAAATGAATTATCCGCTATGTTGCACCTTCTAAAAATGTAACTACACTATCATCATACCTCAATTAAAAACCATAAGGGTTTTATTTACCCTAATTTTTTGCTCAAAAAATATTCATGCAGAAAGTACCCGCAGAAAAAATTACCTGGAACGACAAGTTCGAAAAAGGATTAAGCCTCGGCGATAAGCTGGCCGACACTGTTGCAACCGGTATGGGCTAGTGGAAATTTATTATTATCCAAACTGCTTTTGTAATTATATGGATGGCGCTAAATGTTGTTGGCTTAATCAACCATAAGTAATCGTATACAAATATTATAGCACAACAAGTATCGGTAGCAAACCGTAAATTTGCCTTAACCAATACACACTAAAAGATGTCGGAAGAAAAGAGCCTGAATTTTATTGAAGAGATTATTGAAGCTGATTTGGCTGAAGGAAAATACACACAGATTTATACCCGCTTTCCGCCAGAACCTAATGGCTACCTGCATATTGGGCATGCCAAAAGCATTTGCTTAAACTTTGGGCTGGGCATAAAATATGGCGGCAAAACCAACCTGCGTTTTGATGACACCAATCCAGTAAAAGAAGATACCGAATACGTAGACAGCATTAAAGAAGATGTACAATGGCTGGGCTTTAACTGGCAAAAAGAAGTATATGCCTCCGACTATTTTGAACAATTATATGAAATGGCAGTGGCGCTTATAAAAAAAGGCCTTGCTTATGTAGATGATTTATCAGCCGAAGAAATTGCCACCCTTAAAGGTTCGCCAACGGTGCCGGGTATGGATAGCCCCGCAAGAGGCCGAAGCATAGAAGAAAGCCTTTTATTATTTTCAGAAATGAAGGCTGGCAAATATAAAGATGGCGAAAAGGTATTGCGGGCAAAAATAGATATGGCTGCCACAAACATGCACATGCGTGACCCGTTGCTATACCGCATAAAGCACGCCAACCACCACCGCACAGGCGATGCCTGGTGCATTTACCCCATGTACGATTTTGCGCATGGCCAAAGCGATAGCATAGAAAATATCACCCATAGCATTTGTACGCTAGAGTTTATACCACATCGTGAACTGTACGATTGGCTCATAGAAAGATTAGAAATATTTCCATCTAAACAATATGAATTTGCAAGGCTCAACATGACCTATACGGTAATGAGCAAACGCAAATTATTGCAGTTGGTATCCGAAGGCCATGTACAAGGCTGGGACGACCCCCGCATGCCTACCATCAGCGGGATGCGCCGCCGTGGGTTTACCGCTGAAAGCATCCGCACATTTTGCGATAAGATTGGCGTTGCCAGAAGAGAAAATATGATAGACTTCAGCCTGCTTGAATTTTGCCTTAGAGAAGATTTAAACAAATCTGCTTTAAGGGTTATGGGCGTTTTAGAACCATTAAAATTAATTATTACTAACTATCCCCAAGGGCAAACAGAAGAACTGATTAGCGAAAATGGCCCTGATGATGCATACGGCACAAGGATAGTTCCGTTTAGCAAAATACTATGGGTAGAACGGGAAGATTTTATGGAAGTGGCTGCCAAGAAATGGTTCAGGCTTGCACCAGGCGCTATGGTACGTTTAAAAAGCGCCTACATTATTAAATGCGATGGGTTTACAAAAGATGCCGATGGAAACATCAGCGAAATACAATGCTCTTACCTGCCCGAAACAAAAAGCGGCAACGACATTAGCGGCATCAGCGTAAAAGGCACCATACATTGGGTGAGCGCACAACATGCGTTACCAGCAGAAGTAAGACTGTACGACCGTTTATTTAAAGTAGAAAATACCGCCAGCGAAGAAGGAGATTTTAAAGATTATATCAACGAAGATTCTTTAAAGATTATTAGCAACGCATGGGTAGAACCATCTTTATTAACCGGTACAACCGCTACCCGTTACCAGTTTTTAAGAAAGGGATATTTCTGTATCGATAAAGATTCTGCAGCAGATAAATTAGTGTTTAACCGCACAGTCACCTTAAAAGAAGCCTGGTCTAAAGAAGTAAAAAAGAACTAAGCTTTCTTTTCTTCTGGCAATTTAATATCTGGAAAAGCACTTGCAACAAGGATGACAACCGTACAGGCAATCATTATAAATATGCCTGCCCTTTTTTCTGGGCAGTAAGCATTGTAGCAAGATGTGTAAAGTATATAAGTTTTAATACCGTAACCCACACCAAGGGCGGCTATAAAAAGGTTGGCACGCTTAGCCCATATTTTAGGCAGCAACATAAAAATAAAAGAAACAACCGCAATTAAGGTAAGTAGTTTGCCAGGCCTGCCATACTGATTTTGATACGTAACAAAACCCGTAAAAGTTTTTTGAGCCTCAGTTGGTATATGCACATCCGCATAATAAGCCCAGGGTATAAAGCATGCTATCACCAATAAAACACAAGCCCCTAACCCAGCACGGTACATAATTGTAGAAAAATTCATAAATGCAAATTTAGTTGCTTCTGCAAAGTTTAAGGCAATTTATTTACCGATTCCTTAATGATATTTTAATGACATTAAGTTAAGCAGTTTTTGAACCGAAGGGGCCAAGCGCTCCTCTCTTTTGGAGAGGGGCTGGGGGTGAGATAAAGAACCTAACAACCCTTAACTTAACGGCATTGAATGATATTTTATAAAAACGATGATGTTTATTTTTTGTACCGGCCAATACAGTAGCTAGGTGGATCTTCACGGCCCCGTCCGAATAGCAGCCGGGCGGACGTCGCACTCTTATACATTGGTTTTTCAGGCATCTTTTATTATGCATTATGGGGCTTGTGCTGAAAAGGAAATTTCAACCCAAGCCCCATAATACTGCTATTCATTATTAAATTTACAGAAGTTATTTCTTTTCTGCCGCTGTATTTGCACCATCTAAATAAGCCTTGCTGAAATTAACGCCCCAAAAATTGTAACGCTCAATAATTGCTGGCAAACGCTTTTCAAAATCCGCATAATTACGTTTTTCTTTAGGGCTCCACAGCACTTCCGAAAGCGCGCTCATACGTGGAAATATCATGTATTCCAGCTTGGCGGTATTGCTGATGTATTCTGTCCACAGATTGGCTTGTGCGCCTAATACATGCTTTGCTTGCTCTGTTGATAATACGGCTGGTATTGGTTCGTAGCCATATACAGTTTGCAATGGCAGGTAACCGCCAATAGTAACGCTGTCTTCCTTTTTATTTTGGCTATGGTCAAAGTAGCAAGTGCCGCCTGGAGTCATAATTACATCGTGGCCTTGTTTAGCAGCTTCTATGCCGCCTTCTTCTCCGCGCCAGCTCATAACGGTTGCATTGGGTGCAAGGCCGCCTTCTAAAATTTCATCCCAGCCAATAATTTTTTTACCCTTGCTGTTGATGTATTTTTCTATGCGCTGTATAAAATAACTCTGCAGCCCATGTTCGTCTTTCAAGTTTTTATCTTTGATCAACTGCTGGCAAAAAGCTGATTTTTTCCAGGCTTCTTTCGGGCATTCATCACCACCAATATGTATGTATTTTGCCGGAAACAAAGGCAATACTTCATCAATAACATGCTGTAAAAAAGTAAACGTGTATTCGCTTGGGCAAAAAACGTCTTCAAATACGCCCCATGTTTCCTGCACCAATTTGCCTGTTGCCTTTTTGCTGGCTTCAGAACTCATATTTTCAGGTATCACCGTCTTCTGCTCGGGGAAACAGCTTAACTGAGGATATGCAGCAATAGCGGCACTTCCATGGCCTGGCAATTCTATTTCTGGTATGATAGTAATGTAGCGGTCGGCCGCATATTTTACTATTTCCTTAATTTCTTGCTGGGTATAGAAACCACCATCCGGCTTGTTATCATTGCCGGTGCCAGGGTAACGGCCAATGAGCGTGCCGTTCCTAAAGCCTCCAACGCTGGTAAGCCTTGGATAGCGTTTAATTTCTATGCGCCAGCCCTGGTCTTCAGTAAGGTGCCAGTGAAAATAATTGAACTTATTAAATGCTAAATAATCAATATATTTTTTTATATAATCTGCCGGAAAAAAATGGCGGCCCACATCTAAATGCATGCCCCTGTAACTAAACCTTGGATGGTCGTTTATTACCAAAGCCGGAATCGTAATTTTTTTATCCGAAAGTTCATGTGTGGCAGGCAACAACTGCAACAAGCTTTGGATTGCATAAAATACGCCTGGCGCAGTATTGCCTTCAATAGATAGTTTATCGCTTGCAATAGTTAGTTCATAACTATCTGCCGCAGTACTATTAGCTTTTTGGAATACCTGTATTGAGGCAGCGCTTGAGCCGCATGTTTTGCCATTGTGAAGCACCAATGCAAGGCTTAACCCGTAATTATTTTTAAGGAAACTTTGTAAATATTTGGCTTGCTTTTCTGCACTGGGGCCGTACATAATTTTTGTGCTGGCAGTAAGGATGTAATTGCCTGTACCCATTTTTATTTCCGCGGGCTGGGGTACAATATTTATTTGAGAAAATGCTTTGGTGAGTGTTAATGATAATAGTAATAATACAACAGTAAGTAATTTTTTCATGCCGATTTTTAAGTTGAAGCTAAGTAAGAATTTAGTGTAGAGAACTTGCTATCACAAGTATACTTCATAAAAATGGAAGCAGGCATAATAAGGCATTTTTTTGTACAAATAATTTTTAGCGGCTTGTTTAAAAAAATAGCTGGACTATCCTCTGCATCAGTATCGATTTACATGGTCTGGAGGCTTTTTTTGCAGCTGCCTGTGGTGGTATAAATTCCAGATTCATTAATTAATCTATCACCACCAACCCTCAATTACTGCTTAACATATTTTTTATGTTCCATTTGTTTTTTAAAGATGTCCAAAAGAAATTTTGAATGGCTAAAAGTGAACAATCTTTTAATTAATATAACTTACTTTATCATGGCCTTTCTGCCCCATCTGGCAGCGCCTTTAATAAATATAGTTCAATCGTTGGAGCTGCAACCTATAATCAACAGCATATCCATCAAATAAAATTGGAGCTGCAAATGCAACTCCAATTTGTATAAAAATTAACTACTTGTATTTGTATATTAAGCCAGGTTAAAGCGGCCAAGATCCATCACTTTTGCCCATGCAGCGATAAAGTCATGTACAAATTTCTCTTGCGAGTCTTCACATCCATAAACTTCTGCAATAGCACGCAGTTCTGAATTGGAACCAAAGATCAAATCTACACGGGTGCCGGTCCACTTGGGTTCGCCAGTTTTACGGTCGCTGCCCACAAAAACATTTTGTGCATCTGTAGTTCCCTTCCAGGTAGTGCCTATGTTAAGCAGGTTTACAAAATAATCGTTGGTGAGCGCTTCGGGGCGTTCAGTAAAAACGCCATGTTTTGAGTGGTCGAAGTTTGTGTTAAGCACACGCATGCCGCCTATAAGCACAGTCAATTGTGGTATTGTCAACGTCATTAATTGTGCTTTGTCAATCAGCATATCTTCAGCCGGAGACTTATGCCTAGCGTTAAGATAGTTGCGAAATCCGTCTGCGCTTGGTTCTAAAGCATCAAATGAATCCACTGCGGTCTGTTCCTGTGATGCATCGGCACGGCCAGGCGTAAAAGGTACAGTTAACTCATGTCCGCCGTTTTTTGCAGCCTGCTCAATGCCTGCGCATCCAGCTAGTACTATTAGGTCTGCTATAGAAATTTTTGTATCTCCTGATGCATTATTAAACTCATTTTGGATACTAGTTAATTTTTCAAGTGTAGTAGCCAGTTGAGCAGGGTTGTTAGCTTCCCAATTTTTTTGAGGTGCAAGGCGTACACGGCCACCATTAGTACCACCGCGCTTATCAGAATTACGGTAAGTTGATGCGGAGGCCCAGGCAGTTGATACTAGTTGAGACACTGTTAATCCTGAAGCTAAAATCTTGACCTTAAGGCTTGCAATAGCCTGCTCATTAACCAATGCGTAAGTAACGGCTGGTACCGGATCTTGCCAAAGCAATTCTTCAGTAGGTACATCCGGTCCGAGATAACGTTCTATTGGCCCCATATCCCGGTGGGTTAATTTAAACCAGGCACGGGCAAATGCATCAGCAAACTCATCCGGATGCTCGTGGAAGCGCCTGGAAACTTTTTCGTAAGCAGGGTCTACCTTTAAGGCTATATCGGTGGTAAGCATAAATGGCGCATGCTTTATTGTTGGGTCATGTGCATCAGGCACTGTATCAGCTCCACCATTATTTATCGGTTTCCACTGGTGTGCTCCGGCCGGGCTTTTTGTAAGTTCCCATTCAAAATTAAACAAGTTGTCAAAGTACTCGTTGCCCCATTTTGTTGGCGTTGTAGTCCATGCTCCTTCAAGCCCGCTGGTAATTGTATCCGCACCACTGCCGGTACCAAAAGAGTTTTTCCAGCCGAGGCCTTGTTCTTCAATAGTTGCGCCTGCTGGTTCAGAACCAATATGCTTTCCAGGATCGGCAGCACCGTGGGTTTTGCCAAATGTATGGCCACCTGCAATCAATGCTACTGTTTCTTCATCGTTCATTGCCATGCGGCCAAAGGTTTCCCTTATATCACGGGCCGAACCGAGTGGATCAGGTTTTCCTCCAGGCCCTTCAGGGTGCACATAAATAAGCCCCATATTAGTTGCCCCAAGTGGTTGTTCCAATACACGCTCGTGCGGGTTCGGGTAGCGCACATTGTCTGCCATCCATTCTGTTTCAGAACCCCAATATACATCTTCCTGAGGCTCCCAAATGTCTTCACGGCCACCGCCAAAGCCAAACGTTTTGAAACCCATAGATTCAAGGGCACAGTTGCCAGTTAGTATAATAAGGTCAGCCCAGCTAAGCTTTTTGCCATATTTCTGTTTAATTGGCCACAATAGCAAGCGGGCTTTGTCAAGGTTGGTATTGTCGTTCCAACTGTTGAGCGGTGCAAAGCGCTGCGAACCGGAGCCACTGCCACCGCGGCCATCGCCAATGCGGTAAGTGCCTGCACTATGCCATGCCATACGAATAAAGAAAGGGCCATAATGGCCATAATCTGCTGGCCACCAATCCTGGGAGGTTGTCATTAAATCGAAAATGGCTTTCTTCACTTCAGCAAGGTCAAGGGTTTTAAATCCCTCTGCGTAATTGAATGCATCGCCCATAGGGTCTGATAAGGAAGAATGCTGGCGCAAAATGTTCAACTTTAACTGGCTTGGCCACCAATCGCGGTTTCTGGTGCCACCGCCGGCACTTTTATTTAACGCACCACTTGTAAATGGGCATTTGCCCACGGTATTTACTTTGCTTTCATCGTTAACGTCCCATACTGTAGTATCCGGACTGCCGTTATGTTCCATAATTGGTAATTTTTATTATTTAAGAATACAAATTTATAGTAATCGTTACTATAGTTACTATCTATTATTTTTATGAGCTTATAGCTAATTTCTATAAGTATCCACTAAATTTTATCTGCCCAGCATCCTTATATTTTCAAATACATATATGCTTACAACCTATACTCAGCCAGTAAAACTTATTAGCGTGACAATAAGATAAATTACCTGCCGTATTTATCAATTTATTAAACTAGCCACAAAGGCTTGCAATTATTTTATATAATAAAAGTATATGGCAACCGCTTGCGTAGAAAATATAATGGCGTGCTGTAGTTTCACAATGCGAAGATCGTGATACAATGCTCAGTTTGATAAAATATTTATACAATTTATAAATTAAATTAAAGATGATACATACCTCTATAGTATTCTAAACCATTTGCAAAAATATATTCCTGTAGCATAAAGGGCTTAACTGCATCCGCTCTTTAAAAGTTTTATGAAAATGAGACAGGTCGTTAAAACCGCTGTCGAAACTTATTTGTGAAATGGAGTAGCTGGTGTTTATAAGCAGTTGCGCAGCATAATCAATCCTGTAATCAGTAACTGTTTCTATAAAAGTTTTCCTGGTAATCCTTTTAAAATACTTGCAAAAGGCAGGGGATGTCATACTTGCGATGGCAGCTGCTTTTGAAAGCGATACCTCTTTTTTAAAATTTTCAACTATATATGCCATCACCCAGTGAAGCCTTTGCTGTTCGCCAACCGATATTACGGTATTGCTTTTTTTCTTTTCAATTAACTCATATTTTTTTGAAATGGACAAATGGTGCAATATATCCAGCAAAAGGATAAGTCTTTTAAAACTATTTTGCTCATCATGCAGCCCTTGCATTTTATTCTTAAATAAGCTACCATCGCCTGTAAACTTAATGCCGCTATCACTTTTAGTTAAAAGCTGCAAAACAGGCTTCATTTCTGGTTTTTCAAAAAAGCAATCCCCTAAAAAATCTTTTTGGAACTGCACCACGATTGAACTAGATTTTTCTGCATTTCTTTCGCCTTCTGTTTTCCAGCAGTGAGGCAAATTAGATCCTAGCAGCACAAAATCCCCTGAATAAAAATCATTCATTTTTGAGCCTACGTACCGCTTTCCGCTTCCACTTAGAATAAGCGTGAGTTCAAGCTCTGGATGTAAATGATAGGGTGCGCTAAATTTCTTTTCTTCAAACCCCCTTACTAAAAAAGAGTTTAGTGATGATGCGCTTAAGGATTCTAGTGATGCTTTCATTTATAGGCAAATTTGACTCAAAATTAATAGAATTTACTAATCAAGATAAAATAACCCATAATCCTGCCAATGGGGGCTTTCTTTTATTTAAATTTATTTGGTCTATTTGTAAGACAAAAAAATATTTATTTATGGGTACGGCCGTTTTACAGGAGCTGCAGCAAACCATTGCTGTAAGCCCTGAACAAGTAAATGCTTTTAGGAAGGATGGGCATACGTTAGTAAAAGGGGTATTGAGTGCCGATGAAATACCTGCGTACAGGAAAGCTATTAATGACGCCGCATATCGCCACAACACTGAAACAAAATCATTGGAAGAAAGGGATACTTATGGAAAGGCCTTTTTACAAATTATGAATTTGTGGGAAGCAGATGAAAAGTTAAAACAATTTACGCTGGCAAAGCGCTTTGCCAGGATAGCCGCCGATTTGCTTGGTGTAAATAATGTGCGCATTTACCACGACCAGGCATTGTATAAAGAACCTGGCGGCGGCTTTACCCCGTGGCACCAGGATCAATATTACTGGCCCTTAAATACTAATAATACTGTTACAATGTGGATGCCGTTAATTGACATTGATGAAAGTATGGGCATGTTAACTTTTGCGTCCGGCTCGCACAACGCGGGCTTTGTAGAAAATGTGGCCATAAGCGATAAGTCGGAAGCAATACTTGAAAAGTTTATTAACGATAAAGGCTTTAAGGTAACCCGTGCAAAAAGCATGAAGGCTGGCGATGCTACCTGGCATTACGGATGGACACTGCATTCTGCCTCTGGCAATAAATCGGACGTAACACGGGAAGTAATGACAGTAATTTATTTTGCGGATGGCGCTAGTGTAACAGCACCGCAGAACGAACACCAGGAAAACGACCGTATCTCCTGGCTGGGAGGCCTTGAGCCAGGAAAAATGGCTGCATCAACACATAATCCACTTGTTTTGTAAATCCCCTTTTTATTTATGCATTGCCTTTAATAACCATTATAACCATGTAAATATGAAATTTAAAATTGTTGGCTTGCTATTTATATGCTTACTGTATACTGCCAATATTATTAAAGCACAAGATAGCACGCAACGTTGGCCAGCGCAAAAAGCACGTGACTGGAACGCACGTCAACCCTGGTATTGCGGCTTTAATTACATACCTGCCTACGCAATTAATTACACCGCTATGTGGGATAAAACAACTTTTAATGAAAAGGCTATAGATGCGGAACTTGCCCTTGCCGAAGCCGCGGGAATGAATGTGCTGAGAGCTGTATTGCAATATGCAGTATATGCGGATGACCCAACTTATTTTTTAAAAGTACTTGATAATTTTATGGGCATTTGCGCCAAGCATAAAATTAAATTTGTACCTGCGTTATTTGATGATTGTGTTTTTGGTATTACATTTGAACCGAAAGTTGGCAAACAATTAGAACCTTTGAAGGGCTGGTATGCCTGGGATTGGTCGCCCAGCCCAGGGCATAGTATGGTAATAGATTCGCTTGCCCACCTAAAATTAGAAAATTATGTAAGCAATGTAATGGAACGTTTCAAAAATGATGAGCGCATACTTTTTTGGGACTTGTACAATGAACCTACCAATGGAGGCTTAGGCAGCGCCACGCTCCCCTTACTTAAAAAAGTAATAGCATGGGCACGCAAAATAAACCCATCACAACCAGTAAGTATTGATTTTTGGAATGATAATAAACGGTTGAATGATATCGTGCTGGCAGGATCTGATGTTATATCGTTTCATAATTATGGCAATAAAGATGCACTACAGCGGCAGGTCAACGATTTAAAAAAATACAATCGCCCTATATTTTGTACGGAATGGATGAACCGGCCAGCACACTCTGTAATTTCAGATAACCTACCAATTTTTTATAATGAAAAAATTGGCTGTATGTTATGGGGGCTTGTAAATGGAAAAACACAAACAGACCTGCCTTGGGGCCATCGCCCAGGCGATCCGCCACAACCCGTATGGCAACATGATTTATATAAAACAGACTTTAACCCTTATAACCAAAATGAAATTGACAGTATTATAATGTATACTAGTAAAAAGACTGGTAAATAAATTTTTGCGTATTTAAGGCATAAAATATGTGTTAGATATCAGCCCCCTCCAATAACAAAGTTTTGAGCCTTTTTTATTAACCGCCTTTAAACATCCTTATATGCGGGGCTTGTAATATGCAGACAGAAACTATAAATTGATGGCATTCTATTTTTAAAACTACTTGTTAACTTTGGTATGATTGTACAATTTATTAATTTTTTTTAAGCCGGTTTACAGCTTCTTACAAACTTTATACAGTTCAAGTTTTATTATTTTAGGTTTTTATGGGAGATCATTTTTAAGATAAATGGCGAATATTTTTTTTCTTCCTTAAAACATAAGATAGCAACTATGATTTATTTTTAAAACTTTTGTAGATGACCTTTTCAATTTTTTTCCAATAAGAAAAAAAAGAAGGATAATATCCGGTAACCTCTGTTGAAATCCAATCTCTTGAATTTTGGATGCCTTTATACCCGATGTTTAGTGGATGTTCTTTATAATAAATGGCACTGTCATTTAATTGATTAGCGAGAGACTGGAATGTACCCACATAAACTTGCAAGCCAGCAATATTTTCACTTAGGGCCAACATAAAATCAATACATTTTTTACTTACCGGATATTTGGAAAAAAAATCCTCTTCAATAAGTAAAACCCGGTTTCCAGATTCATTTTTATGCCATTCCGGGTCGAGGTTGTAATAATTATAAACAAAGGTGGGCAGGCCGGTATCAACGTTAAGTTTTGAAGTAACGGGCAATTCAGTTTCGGTTACAAACTTTTGAGTATCCAATAATTCAACCGGCGTTGCCATTGTTTCAAAGGCTTCATATTCTGTAGATAAAAAAGTGCCTGACTGGTTTGTTTCTGTGTACTTATTTATATTTTCCTGGTTGGCATAATACTTTTTGTTGCTATTGGCACCTGCAACCCACTGCCAGTTACAAGCGTTGCTTGCCCAATCTCCATCAAGCAAATAATAGTACATCCATTGCGCAGGATTATGCCAATGAGATTTTGCAATATTACAAACTACGGAAGCTGTGTACATCCTGCAATGGTTGTGCATGTACCCTTTATTGTATAAATTTTTAATGGCATTGTCTATGCCTTCAATGCCTGTTGACGCATTTAATATATGTAACGGAATTTCATTGTTTAATAGAGCCAGTTGGGTATGTTTAATTTCTTGAGTCAAATCTTTTTCCTGCCCAACCCTTTGAAAATAATCACGCCAACATAATTCCCTTACAAAAAAACCAATCGCTGCAAGCTGATATCCTTTTGATAAAACAATTTCAAGCACCTGCCTTGTACTAATTACGCCTCTTGAAATATAAGGCGATAAGTAGCTAACCATACCATCTACATAATTTCTACTTTTTCCATATTTTATAGGATCAAACCGTTCAACTATTTCAAGGATACTTTTATAATTTGTTGGGAATGTATGCTCCATTTATCTTTTGCTTATTTTATTCATTGAAATATTTTTTTGACGGCTGCATTTAAAGCGGGATATTTCCGTGTTTCTTTTATGTGCATGTTTTTGGCTGATGCCGCTATGAACCCTTCGCCTCCATAAATTAAAACTGCTACGCTTTAACTCCTTCCGCATCAGTGAAACAACATCTGCTTCTGTCAATGAAAATTGTATGTTGATCGCTTCAAACGAAGTCCTATCTTCCCAAGCCATTTCAATTATCCGGTCAATATCTTTTTGTTCCATCATAAAAAAAAATGTGTAAAACCTAACACCTTTGGAGGAATAAATTTTAATGAGAAAGCCTTAATTAACAATTTGCAATTCAATGCCGTTTAGTTAAGGATTAAAATGTTTGTCTTTACCTCACCCTAACCCTCTCCAAAGGAGAGGAAAGGCCTTAACTTAACGGCATTGATTTGCGATTATTAAATTTTAAACAGCGTTTTAAAAGGATATTTCGTATTTTAAAATACAAAGATTGCTGCTGTAGTTAACTAAATTTTTAAGGTAGACATACCTCCGTCTACATGCAAAATTTGTCCTGTTATCCAACTCCCCTTTTCGGAAAGTAAAAAAGCAGCCATGTTTGCAATATCTTCAGTTGTGCCAATCCTTTTTAAGGGATGCCTTAACGCATTGGCTTCCCTTTTTGCTTCATTATTTAAAAATGGGGCTGATAATGGGGTATCTGTCAAAGAAGGCGCAATACAGTTTACCCTTATTTTGGGCGCAAATTCTGCTGCCAATGCTTTTGTTAATCCTTCTACAGCACCTTTAGATGTAGCTACTTGGCTATGGAAAGGTAATCCGGTTTGTACAGCAACTGTAGAAAATAAGATGATGGATGGATTTTGAGCTTTCTTTAATCGGGGTAAAACAGCTTGAATAACTTTGATAGCTCCAATTACTTGAAGCTTGTAATCTGTCTCAAAATCTATAGGCTTAATAGTTTCAAAACGTTTTAAATTAATACTGCCGGGGCAATAAATTAAACCTGTTATTTCATCCGGTAAAAAATTTAATGAAAGGTTATCTTCCAATATATCGATACGATGAAAATTGATATTCGGGTTATCAGCTACGGGTTCATTTTTGGTAAAAGTTGCTACCACCTTATCACCCGAATCAGCAAGCTGGTTCGCCAACTCTTTTCCGATGCCGCTAGACCCTCCGATAATTAAATAATTTTTCATTTAGCCAATGTATTGATTGGATATAATAACACTAAATAGATAGACTTGTTTATCAGTGCTGTATTTAATTGAGTTATTTTAAAAAATTTTCTTAAAAATCTTAATTTTGTACAATGGCTTGGGTAAATTAAACGCAATATCTTACACCATCATAGATTCTTGCAAAGCAATGGATGTATGGCATATACTTCATGTAGGTAGGATGTGCTATAACTATAATTGCTATTAATTACAACATCTAGTTTTTAATTTAATTTTTACAGATAAGAAACTCAAAAGGAGGAAGTATTTTTTTTGATAATAAAGCTTTAACTACATGAGGTGTTGAAGTAATTTTACTGTTAATCAAATTAAATGATAGGTAAACTTTTTTAGTACTGATGTTTCTTGAAAGAAGCAATTCATCAAACAATATATTGTACGCATTAGCCAACTTGTGTTCATCTAAATAAGTATCACTAATTAATATTTCGTTGTGTTCAAACTTGTATGCTTTCATAAAATTTTAAATAAAGAATAGTTGAGCTCATGAAATAAATAAGCTTTATAATTTGATTGTAATTTACATGATGCTTGGTAATTGTAAAAAATCGTTCACATCTATATAAGAATTTTTAAATAAAAAATCAACAAAATTCTATCAAACTAATTATTTGTTGAAATTAATATTTGAATAGTGTCACTAGTATTTGTAGCCCATTCCCGTAATAGTGTACTGTCTAGGGGTTCGTAAATACCTTTATCAATTTGTGCGGTTGGCAATTCCTTTAATGGTTTTAATATAATCCAATGCGGTTCTACGTAATCATAATGCATGTCTAATGTTAAGCCATTTACCTGCACAAACTTGTAACCATTATGTTCTAAATTTACTAATGCCTGCAAAGTTAATATAGTGGTTGCCGGCCGCCCGCCCATTTC
>JANXVN010000145.1 GCA_025351645.1 Ferruginibacter sp. | reverse complement strand
CCCGGTAAGTATGAGTGTGCCGGCAGCAAAACATCCACAGGGTACTTTAGCAACCGTTTTTTCTATTTTTGCCACACCCGAAATCTCGTTGGCTTCTTCCAGTATTTTGCCTGCTTCTGCCGTTTCAGAAGCTATTTTCGCTTCGCCAGAACCAATAAATAATTGTGCTACATCTCCCGTTAACTTTCCCAAGATTTCAGCCCGTTGTGCCCCATTTCCATCTTTGAATGCGGTATATGTTTCAACCGTAACTTTTTTAAGTGCATTAAATGTTTCGACCGGATTTGCAACAGTGTGAGCAATTGCTGTAATGGTATTAATAGGGTGTACTACCATGTTACCAACGCCTTCAATCGTTCCTAAGGCACTTTTAGCTAGCCCTTTAATAAAGCCGCCTGCTATGGAAAAGAAAGATGATGCGGGTTTATATGCAACCACAAACACTTCTGATAAAAGTGGGACATCCTTCGCAATTTCAGCTGCTGATTTTACAGCGTTAGCAATGTTTGAAACTACTCCTTCCAGCCCATCCAAGTCAATATTAGTGATCGGGTCACAACTCGCATATTGGAAATTTGTTAGTTCTGGATAATCCCAGGTTAGTGGATCCAATTGCATAAACCTGCCGATCTGCGGATCATAATCTCTAAACCCATAGTCCAGCCACCCCAAACCTCCATCCTCATCCAGTTGCTCCTTGTCGTTGTACTGATTTGGGTTACTTAATTTACCTTCATTTGCATCGCCTAGTTTTTTACTGCTTATGCCTGCAATTTTTAACCCGTAAGCATAGTAGTGATTTTCCTCAATAATATTACCTGTACTAATTGTTACTTTAAAATTATCAAAAAATACATCCTGGTCGCTTCTGTTGCTCAAATACACATACACATAGCCGTTTTTGGGCGCTTTAATAAGGTTTTGCGCTAACGTTGAGCCACTAGCAGTAACGGAAGACGCTACCTGCGATTGCGCTACGCCTCCATCCGCCGCTCCAATAAAATTAAAACGTTCATCAAAAAACAGCATAGTGAGGTAGGCTTGGGGTGTTGTACCACCACTGCCCACAGGTTTTACAGCTGAGGTAAAATTCAGGTCGGCGTTTAACTGCGTATTAATATTGGTGGCGGCACTATGTGTTAAAGTGCCTGCAGTTGCGGCACCGTTACCAATCAGTGATAAAAGGTTACCCAATACAGCGGAAACAACATTGGCATTGTCGCCGCCCGTAGCAGACTGGTAATAATAGTCAGTAGTTGCACTAACAAGGTCCCCGGCCATAACTTTTTGAAGCGTATTTGGTCCAAGATTATGGAGTGAAAGGTTACCAACGTGGCTTACTGAGGCAGTGGTATTTCCCGTCCATGCAGTCGGTTTGGCAATCCTTGTAACTTCAACTTCGTTTGATCCACCGGATTGACCAAAAACTGGATCTTCCGCAGTATTCCGCGTAGCTTCCATCGTACAGTCGTTAAGAGCCGAATGTGTTTCAGCTGTTAAGATCATCCGCACATTTTGCTGGTAATCCATTATAAAGAAGTCCCACGCTCCTGAAGTATATCCACCGGAGGGTGCAGCGGGCAGCGTCAGGTTCCCGCTCTCGCTAATCGCATCAAACCCGTTATTGGTGGCTACCGGTGTCATTGCCCTGATACGTCCCTCTTCAAAATTAAGATAAGCCAAATGGGGTGTGGTACCACTAAAAGGAGGAAGGGTAGCCGAAGTAAGAGTCGTGGAACTTTCCTGGTAAACATAATTATGGCAATAAGACGTAATCGTGCTCGTACCCGCTACTTCGGGTACAAAGGCTCTTTGCAATTTGTTACCATCAGCATCGTACACTACAACAACGGAGCCTTTGCCCACTATGCGTATAAGATCTGGCTTATCAAGAAAATTGTAGTGTATTCCATTGGTACCACCCGGAAGATTCTGAACATTTTTATTGAGGTCAACCACTACATTTCCGTTATTATCGTAAACATAGTCGCTGCTGGCAGCAGCATTTGCGCCATCTTTAAAATCACCAAACGCACCATTCACCGTTGTGCTCGTCATTTAATCAGTAACATACTCCAGTTTGTTACTGAAAGGTTTATAGCTATATCGGAGATCATCAACCACGAGAGGGGCAGATTGCCCCGGCATTACGCCTTTTTGCAGCATGGTGAGCAGGTTGCCGTTGTTGTCGTATGTAATTTGGCCGCTTGTACCGGTTATAGAAAAATCCATTTTGGTATTGCTCCAGCCATTGTTTTCAGTAAAAAGGGCTCATTCTTAAGAGACATGTGCTAAAATATGTTATAAAAATAAGCCTCAAATTGTATATTTTTTATGAAACAAAGTAAAGTAAATGTAATGGGTTTGCCTGATACCAACAGGGCTAAAAAAGATCATAGAGTAGCACTAAAGCTAAGGATAACGTACAAGGGTAAACGAAAATATTACAGCACGGGTTATGATGCATCAAAGGAAGAATGGATAACGGTCAACAGTGCTGAAGCAAAGGCCAGGTTGCGCCGGATAAAAAACGCCATTACCGAAATTGAGATCAACGCACAAAAATGTTGTGATAACATTACTCCTTTTTCCTTCAGACAATTCGAGTATATTTTTTTTGACCAAAGCATCATCTTCGCAGACCTGAAATCTGCCTACGCCGCTTACATTGAGCAGCTCAAGAAAAACGAATAATATTCATCAGCTGTAGGATATCAAACAGCTCTCAACAACTTCGAAAAATTCCGGCCTAATCTCAAACTGGATGATATCACGATTGAGTTCCTGGAAAATTTTGAAAGATGGATGCTGGTGCGAGGCAAATCTATTACAACAGTAGGTATACATATCCGGACCTTAAGGGCAGTGCTAAACATTGCAAAAGACAATGGCGTCATCACTCCACAAGCTTATCCTTTTGGAAGAAGGAAATATGTGATTCCAACAGGTAAGAATACAAAGAGAGCTTTAAACATTTATCAGATAGAACAAATATTTGATTATCCCACGATACCGGGCTCAACCATGGAGAAATCAAAAGATTTTTGGATATTGAGCTACCTATGCAATGGCATGAACATGGCTGACATCGCACACTTGCGATGGGGCGACCTCCAAGGTGAGATCATCAGTTTTGAGCGGCAAAAAACCAAACGTTCCTTACGTGGTAATCCGGTCAAAATTATTGTCCTTCGGAATAAAATGGTAAACAGCCTAATTGATAAATGGAGCAACAAAAAACTAAGCAACCACAACGCTTTTATCTTCGACATCATTGATGAAAAAGATGGCGCAGAAGCCATCCGTAAAAAAGTAAACCAATTTACACAAGTCACTAATAAATGGATGAAAGAAATGGGCGCCGAACTTAAATTTAATTTAACCCTGACGACTTATGTTGCCCGGCATTCTTTTGCAACTATTTTATTGCGAAGCGGTGTGCCGATTACTTTTGCCAGCCAGAGTTTGGGGCATTCAAGTATCCCTACCACTCAAAAGTATTTTGCCGGATTTGATTTAGCGGCGCAAGCGGAATATATGAAGGCTTTGACACCGTTTTTGAGGAAGTAAAAGTTGCTATAGGCCTTCATGAGCAATATTCAAAAACTCACACAAATCGTCCCTGCTCCCAAATGAATCCTGTGATGTGTATTTTCTTGCCGATTAACTACTTCAAGAATAAAATATCCATTTTTAAATCTATTGTACCAACATAGGAGTTTTGGACAATTATAAAAAGCTATAATCAGCCAAAACATATCTAAAAGTCGAGTTTTGGACAATTATAATAAAGTGCTTATTCAATTAATTAAAAATAAGTATTCACTGCAAACTCAAACTGGTCTATAAAAATATTTTTAATCGGCGTAATATTGTTTTGCTCGTAAAAAATAAGCATAGCTTTTTTGTATTCAATTGAATCAATTGTACGAAATGAAATAGGGCAATAATTGTTACTGATGAGTACAGCATTACTGATGATCCTTGCCGTTCTTTTATTGCCATCTGCAAAGGCTTGTATATAAGAAATAATTGTAAGCACCAGCAAGGCTTTTGTAAAAACATCGCTTTGGTTGTTTACCAATTCACACATACTCTCCAATGCTTCTTTGATTTGAAATTGATTGTCAAGCGGTTTATAATTAGTTCCGGATATGGCTACACGGTGAGTCCTCATGTTTCTGTCAATGCCCAAATCTTGCATTAGTATGCTGTGAATGTCTTCAATAGCCGGAACCGTGAGCGGTGCTACATATTGTGGGTGCTTAATGATAAAATCGATTGCTTCCTTATGGTTAAGCAGCATAGTCGCATCATCTTTCGGTTTGCCGGAAGCTGTTTCCTTTTCTTTTAGCAGGCGCTCTGTCTCAAGTAAAGAATAGGTATTCCCTTCAATCTGTGAGGATTTCCAGCTTAAGTCAATTGCAAGGCGTTCACGTTCTCTTTTATATTCGTATGCGGTTAACTGGCTGCTTTTTTCAATATAAAGTTCTTGCAGATTTTGCAACTTTATAAGTTCACTGTCTGCAAAAATGCGGGACTTCGAAAGTACATTTTGTATTAGTTCATGGTTAAATCCTAATTTGATTTTTCGCTCATCAATTTCCTTTGTAAAATATTCTGCCACATTTATTGTTCTCAATAATTCATAGGCGGGGCTTACATAGTACTTGGTTGATTTTCCTTTTCCTTTTACAAGTAGATGATTATTGGCGACTAGATTTTTAAGCGCTCTTTTTACAGTAGCAATAGCCATCGAATGCAACCCATCCACAATTTCTTTTGAAGAAGTATCGGGATAGCGGATAACGAAATCAATAATTGCTTGTTGTTTATCTTTTGTCCCCATATCAATTATTTGGCTCAATATTAAATGATTTCCGGCTCAAAAATAAGGTATTTTGAGCCGTATCTTAATTTTTTAAGAGCCAAAAAAATGTCTTTTAGATGGGTTTACGTACCAAAATATAATTTCAAAATTTGCCTAACTAGCAATACAAAAACAGCACAATAATGTTTCTGTAAATTAATAAAGGTGACCGATTAAAGACTTTGCAATTCAAAACTATTGTAAAATGAATGATTGCAATTCACCATTTAAAGATACAATAAGTTTTATTTTGATTGAAATCAGGATGAAATCCCAAGCATGATATATTTGCTAATTTTTAATGATAATTACTACAATTATTTGTTAACCTTTCATTACTGTCCGGTAAAAATAAGAACCTGTTATAATTCCTTCTGTAACTGTTGATTTTACTGAGAGGTATGTTATTTTTAGCAACCTAACCCCTACCCATCAAATAATACCAGTACTTCAACTGTCTTTTGGGCGTATTTTTTTCGCCAATCCTTTTCTATATTTTCTATGAGATCTGTTAGCTTATGGTAGCTGAATAGATGCTGCCTGGCAAAGCTTACGAGATTACTGAAGGAAATTTTCTTTTTGATGCTCTTTTGGATGATCGTAAAAAGTAGGTTTGCTATCAGCGTACACCATATCTGTATTTTGATGGCGTTTTCATTATCTCCTAAAAAATACTTCAGCGGAAAATTTTGTTTAAGTTGCTTGAACAGCATTTCTATTTTCCACCTCATTTTGTATAATAATCCTATCTGTTCTGCCGTCATTTCCATGATATTGGTGAGGAACTGAAATATCCGGTCTTTATCCTTGTCGTAATACACTACACGGCGCAATACTAGTAACCGTTCTACGCCTTCGGCGTCTTTATATTTTACCTGTATTTTTTGATCCTTGATGTAATTGTCGGGTATATCATCGGGAATATCTATTTCCTCAAGCTGCTCATAAACTGCATTATCCTTTAGCCTTGTTACGAAATACGTCTTGTCCTTTGTCCATTTCGCATACTGTTTATAATCTACGTAACCCCTGTCGAAGAGCGCTATCTGATGGGGCTTAAGATCCAGTTTGGCTAAAAAAGTATGGTCATGTGTAGCCGCATCAGTAAAGTGGATAAGTTGCGGCACTTCTTCGTAAGCATTGAGCAGGGCATGTACCTTGATGCCGCCTTTACTCTTTCCATTAAGCGGTCTTCTGCCTACACATTTCATAATGGCCTTGAAGAGGCTGATGGTGGTGCTGTCGATAATGAAGATACGCTTGAGCAGCTCGTTTTCAAGTGGGCTGTCCGCTAAAGTGTCGCGGTAATGCCGGTAAAGTTTTCCATATACTGCACCAAAGAAGGCTTCCGATCGCCGGGCATTCGCTTCGCTGAAAGTACTGCGGGGCGGAGTATAAGTAACCCCAAGATGGTTGAGTTTGTCGCCATAAGCTGCAATGCCCTGAGTCACTTCACGCAAAGAAGTGCAGTTATTCATGATGCTGTAAAGCATGCAGATAAAGTGTTCCCAGGCACCGCAACGTTTGCAATAACGATCGGCATCATGCTCCTTCACTAAGTGGTTGAAAGAAGCCTTGTTTATAAGACCTACTATCTGAGAGAACACGGGCTGTCCGGAAAAACTGTTACTTTGTAGCATACTTTAATTTGTGGTAAAATGAAAGTATGGAATAAGGGGCAGCTTTGGTTGCCCCTTTATATTTTACCGTACAACAATGTTTAATTATATTTATTCTGTAAATTATTACAGCTTTTTATTAATGCCTGCTACAACGTTTTAAAGATGGATGAATTACTCAAAAAAATAAAAAAAAGTAATTTAGTTATAATAGCAGTTTTATTTGCTGTGTATTTATTCAATGTACTATTTATCGGCGCTACAAATATTACGGCAATTGATAAACGAAATAGGGAAGGCAATAAATTTACGGGTTCATTCACTTGCATTGAATGCCATAAAAGTATTTACGAAAGCCATACAAAAACTGCACATTATTTAGACTCAAGGCCAGCAAAAAAAGAATTTATTAAAGGAAATTTTGAATCAGGTAAAAATAAATTTATTTATAATAAATTTATGGAGGTGGTATTGGAGCAAAAGGAAAATACTTTTTTTCAAACAGCTTATATTAATGGGTCAGTAACCGAGAGTCAACAATTTGATATTGTGATAGGGTCTGCAAGAAAAGGACAAACCTATTTATACTGGAATGACCATGAACTTTTTCAGTTACCTGTTTCTTATTACACACCTTTAAATAGCTGGTGTAACAGCCCAGGCTATTCAAATAAATATATAAATTTTAATAGAATAATAACACCTCAATGCTTGGAATGCCATACCACCTATGCAGCATTTGATACCAATGAAACCAACCACCTTATTTATGATAAGAATCAAATAATATATGGTATAGATTGCGAAAGGTGCCATGGGCCGGCAGCCGACCATGTTGCTTACCACCAAACAAATGCAGGCGAAAAAATTGGCCGATATATCATTTCAACAAAGTTAATGAACAGGCTGCAAAAGCTTGATGCCTGTGCGCTTTGCCACACTGGTTTTAGAAAAGATATACAACCTGCCTTTACGTTTGCGGTCGGCGATAAGTTAGCAGATTTTTCAACACCAATGTATAGTGCAGACAGCCTTGATAAATTAGATGTGCATGGAAACCAATACGGATTACTTACAGCCAGCAAATGTTTTAAAATGAGTGAAATGGATTGTTCAACTTGTCATAACGTTCATGTAAACGAAGTAAAGGAATCTGAGTTATTTTCACAAAAATGTATAGCTTGCCATTCTCAAACTTCTCATGCAAGCCTTAACTTACCTGCCAATAAAGAAGTTATGCTTAATAACTGTATCGAATGCCATATGCCCTTGTTACCATCAGCCAAAATTGTACTTGATGTTGCCAATGAAAATAAGGCCATACCTGACCTAGTCCGCACCCATCGGGTGGGTATTTATCGAAGCCAAACAACAGCAATTTTAAAAGGGCTTAAGTAAAGCTGGATCCAATATATATTTAAAAAAATACGCACTATAAAATTTAAAATATTGTTTGGAAACCTTTTTATTTATTTGCTAACATGTAATTTTTCAATTGTTTGAAGGGCAATATGTTTACCTAATATTTTTCCATTTTCTATTGATTCTCTAAAATGAATTCCTCCGTAAAGCCTACTTTTTGCAGCCTCTGCAGCAGCTTTATTGAAAGATGAAAAATATCTGGAAGGAAGGCCGAAAGGCTTTTCTACATCATCCACATACCGAACATCATCACCATATATCTTCGTCAATATTGTGGCGGCGGCGAAAGAAATAACACTGTGTCCACTTGGATATTCAGGAAATGGCGGCGTTTGTAAAAATGGTTCCCAAGTAGGGGATATCAATTGTTGAATGGCAGTTATTGGACGAATGTAATTGCTCCGGTATTTCTCCTCCCAAGTGCAAACGATAGCATCGAAAATAACAATTGACACCAAAGAATAAGTATACAAAGCTGCTACTAGACTTTCATTTTTTTGTTGAACCACTATGCCGGCAATGCATACCCAATGCCCCGCAGGAGATAATTTTTTTACACTGTACATCATGTGCCCAACTGTTTGCGTGGCAAAAGGGTTGCAGTCCCAAAAGTTTGTAAAAGCTGCATTGGCAGGTGTTATATTATTGCATGCGTCGTAAACTTCTTTACATTCGGCCAAAAATTTTGCTGACTTAAACGCTGCAGGCCGAGGGAGTAAAAAAGTATCGTTTTTAACATTGACCATCTTTCTTAGACTACTCCAATACGGCTCTACAGCTTCCATGTAATCCGGACCTGTAGGCTGCCAATTACCGGCTTGTTTACCTGGAGTATACCTCGGTAAGGTTCTGGTTTTTCCAAATCCATCATTTTTAGACCATTCAATAATGTGCTCCGCAACCTTATTGCCAAATTCAATTGAACGTGCTCGCACGGAGGGAGATATCTTTATTTTGTTAAGTTTTAAAGCTATAGGAATCCAGAGGTGCTCAAATTGATCTTTAGAAAATACAAAAGCGTGGGCTGTTGTATAAAAAGCCGTGATACCAGCCAGCAAAAAATTATATTGTTGATCGACTAATACTTGGGGAGATGAGGTAAGTCCATTTAAAGAAGCTGTATAACTTTTATATTTTTTATTAGAAGCAACAACAGCTTCATAAAATGCTATAAGGCAATAGGTGTAATTTCGGCTTGCCACTGGCGGAGAGGTAATGTCAAATACCATTATATCCGTAAGCGCAGCTATGCTTTCTTTTACCAAAAATAATTGTTTTTGCTTTTGGGCAACAGCAGTTTCAAAGAAC
>JANXVN010000224.1 GCA_025351645.1 Ferruginibacter sp. | reverse complement strand
CCGAAGGCCTGTTTGAATTAAAGCCTGGATTTGATACCCAACGCAAAGTAGAAGCTTACTTCAACAACGAACCGGCAACAGCTACTAACAATTTAATAAAACAGGCTTTATTTAATTTTATCAGCAATATAATTTTGCTGGAAGAACCAGGCTCTCAAATGCAGCAGTTCCACTTCCGTATCGGCATGGAAAACACCTTATCTTTTCGGGATTTGGATGACTATAGCAAACAAAAATTAAAGGAATTATACGTCAATTATTTCTTTCGCCGGCAAGATGATTTTTGGCGCAAAGAAGCAATGCGTAAGCTGCCCGAACTTAAGCGAAGCACAGATATGCTGGTATGCGGCGAAGACCTTGGCATGGTACCCGATTGCGTGCCAGATGTAATGAAGCAATTAGGCATGCTAAGCCTGGAGATACAACGGATGCCAAAAGATATCAATTCTATGTTTTTTCATCCCGCAAATGCTCCTTACTTAAGCGTGGTAACGCCTGCCACGCACGACATGAGCACCATCCGTGGCTGGTGGCAAGAAGACCCAGCTAAAACGCAGCAATTTTATAACAATATGCTGGGCTATTATGGCGACGCTCCATTTTATTGCGAGCCGTATATCAATAAAGAAATTGTGTTGCAGCATTTATATTCACCCGCCATCTGGAGCATTTTTCAACTGCAGGACATTATGGGCAGCAGTGCCGCTTTGCGCCGCAGCAACCCCAACGATGAACGCATTAATATCCCCGCAAACCCAAAGCATTACTGGAAATACAGGATGCACATAACTTTGGAAGACCTAATAAAACAAACACCCTTTAATGAAGAATTTGCCAAAGATGTAAAGGCAAGCGGCAGGTAAAATGATTAAATAAAGAGGCACAATTGGTGCCTTTTTATTGGGGAAATGCATTTTTTTATCCCAACCGATTCAGAAGTTTTGTAGACTTTATTAGCATGTCTTTTTTACTGATCAACTATGGACAGTATATTAATTATGCAGCCGTTAACGCCATATTTTTAATAGTTTTTTACAACCTGCATCTGGTATATGGGTGTATGGCACGGGCTCGTTATCGAATCAATACAAAAGGGTTACCATTCAAAATATTGTGCACTGTAATTTTTGATACACACGGATTTTTATGCCGAAATAATTTTGATTAGCTATGGATTGGGTGCATATTAAAATTTTGTCTTTATTTTATCCCAACATGGTTGCCCTTTTTACCCCTTTGTAGATTGCTTTATCTTCAACGGAGTAAATAGGGGTGGCATTAATATGCCGCATAATAAATAGATAATTTGAAATGAACTTCTATGGATATTGAACCTATCAGTTTTTGGCCTATTTAAGTAAGCCATAGTAAGCAACTTGCTGTATGAACATAGCTTAAACAACTAAAAAAATGAAGCCTCATTATCTTATTATCATCGCCATGTTTTTATATTTTTAAACAGCCCGGTTTTTTCTCAGGATATATTTATCAGCAAAGACACCACCATCAATAACACCTGAAACATCCCCGCAAGGGGTTATAATAAAATTTGTCAGCAAGGTGAATATTAGCGACAAAGGCACTATACGCAGTGATATTATTGATGCTTCGCTTAACCAGTAAATATTTAAAACAACATTAATCATAATCACTGAAGGTACGTATGGCAAAGGCTTTAGCGCTAAATGGTTTGGTGCAGGCAAGGGTTAAAGATAACAGTAATGCTTTGCAAAAAGGCATTAATACCGTGCTGGCCAACAGCACTACCTTGCGTAACTTTTTTATTCCAAAAGGTATTACAATTTCGCAAGCCTTTAATGGTTGCATCGGTTTATAGGGTTTGTACACTGGCGCAACTATCCACCTACACGGCGCAACATCATTTTGGGATTGTTTAAAGATAGCGGCAAAAATGATGGCATTTTATAAAAATGCTTTTGGCTCAACAGAAGCTTACAGGCTTGATGTGGTTAGTCAATAATCTACTATACTTTTGTGGCTGCAAATATTTTTTATAAAAAAAAATTATGGAACAAAGACACCCATTGCCGCCTTTTACTTTAACTACCGCAAGAGAAAAAATCCAATTGGCAGAAGATGCATGGAACAGCCAGGAGCCGGAACGTGTTTCAAAAGCATATACCGTTGACAGTGAATGGAGGAACAGGGACCAATTTATTACCGGCCGTAAAGCCATCATTTTATTTTTGACTGCCAAATGGAAGAAAGAATTAAACTACCATTTGAAAAAAGAATATTGGGCGCATACCGAAAACCGCATAGCCGTAAGGTTTGAATATGAATATCAAAGAGAAGACGGTAATTGGTTCAGGGCATACGGAAATGAAAATTGGGAGTTTGATAAAGATGGCTTTATGAGCAAACGCTTTGCAAGCATCAATGATGCAGCAATACAAGAAGCCGATCGTAGATTTAAATAATCATCAACATTCTTTTATACACCATCATAGATAACCAACTGCAAAGCGACCTGCAAAACATACATCAGCTTTAAGAAGAAGCAAAAAATTTTAGCCTTGATTATTTAGATGCTATTGATGATACGCCCACTCGCAAACCTAAACCAGCAATTAATTACTTTGGCTTGCCACAAAAAGGCATCGGTACTTCTGCTGCGCAAACACTATTTAAGAATAATTTTTTGCAGGCAATTGTTGCCGCTTCTGGAAGCCGTTATTGGGGCTATGTTGTAGGCGGCACTACGCCAGCCGCAATTGTAGGGGATTGGCTTACTACAGTATTTGACCAAAACCCACAAAATGCAGATGGCATTGGCGACATAAGTGCACTGATAGAATTGGATACCATAAAAATGCTGCTGCAATTATTTGGGCTGCCTTCAACTTTTAACGGCGGCTTTGTGGCAGGCGCCACCATCAGCAATTTTAACTGCCTCGCAGTAGCAAGGCAATGGTATGGCAAAATGTACAACATAGATATTGCCAAAGATGCCATTCCACCAGGCAATACAGTATATGCAGCAGTGCCTCATTCATCAATTTTAAAGTCATTATCAATGCTTGGCTTAGGCAGCAATAATTTAACGCTGGTTGGCAACCTTGCCCAATAGGGAATGTATGGATATCAATGCTTTTAAAACCATACTGCAAGCAAAGCCAGCAGCACCGTTTATTTTAATTACAAGCGCCGGCACAGTAAACACGGTAGATTTTGATGACATGGAAGCCATTGCATTATTAAAACAAACCTATAGTTTTTGGTGGCATATCGATGCCGCTTTTGGCGCTTTTATAGCTTGCAGCAACAGCCATAAATATTTATTGAATAGCTGGCAACATGCAGACAGCATAACAGTAGATTGCCACTAATGGCTGAACGTGCCTTACGATAGCGCCGTTTTTTTTACGAAAAAAGAACATGCGGTTATACAGGTAGAAACCTTTCAGAACAGCAACGCGCCTTAGCT
>JANXVN010000221.1 GCA_025351645.1 Ferruginibacter sp. | reverse complement strand
GCCACAATCCATAGCTATAAAGGGCTTACCCTTACGGCTGCTGAGGTCGTGTATTGTTTTGGCGATAACTTCTTTGCCAGTACCACTTTCGCCATGAAGTATAATGCTGTAATTTGTAGGCGCCACAATTTCTATTTGGTTGTACAACGCCTTGGTTGCAGCGGCTTCCCCAACTAAAAAATCTGCATTTGCAACATTGCTTTTTTTACTTTTCGCACCAGTATTGCTGCCTGCAAAATTATTTTCATTGCCTATTGGCTGGTTTAATGCAGCGCTCAATACATTCAGCACCTCATCAGGTATTAATGGCTTTGTAATATAATCGTAAGCACCTGCTTTAATAACATCTACAGCAGTTTTAATATCGCTATATCCTGTAATTATTAGTACAATGGTATCTGGGTTGTGTTGCTTAATTTCTATAAGGATGTCTTTGCCATCTTTCTTGTCGCCTAACCTGTAGTCACATAAAACAATATCAAACTTGCCAGCCTTAAATTTTTCGATGCCTTTATTGCCACTATGCGCAAAATCTACAACATACCCATTTTTAGAAAGGAACCTTGTTAATAATGCACACATATCCACATCATCATCAATAATCAATATACTCTTATTCATTTATGTAAAATTTTTATAAAGATACAATTACTTTATATTTCTTTCTTTAAGGTTACTTCCGGAACCGGGATTTCTTCAATTTTTATCCATACTGAGTAATCATTCGGCTGTATTTTACTTCCATGCCCATTGGCGTACACTTTTGTAAATTCTGCACCCAAATATAATATTACTGAGCTGTAATATGCCCAAAGCATAATAATAATAACGGAGCCCGCCGCACCATAAATGGTTGCCATATTGCTTCTACCTAAATAATAGCCTATACCTATTTTTCCTAATGTAAAAAGTACCGCAGTTATAATGGCGCCTATACTTACATCTTTCCACTTAATTTTTGCATCTGGCAATACTTTAAAAATGATGGCAAAAAGTAGCGCAGTTACCACAAATGACAATGCATTATCTATTAGGGGCACAAAAATTTTGCCTGCACCAGATAAGATATGATTTAACCGGTCGCCAATTATTGCTATTAAAGCGGTTAAAACAAGCGAAACGATGAGCACAAACCCTAAACTTAAAATAAGTGAAAAAGATAATAAACGGTTTAATACTAACTTCCACCAGGCTTTTTTTGTTTTTACTTTTAGGCCCCAAATTCTGTTAAGCGAATCCTGGATCTCTCCAAATATACCCGTGCCACCTATAATCAATACAATAATACTAAAAATTGTAGCTAAGGGCGTATCTTTTGTAAGGTGGATGTTTTTAATGTTTTCTTGTATCTGCAAAGCGGCTGAACTGCCTACCAAATCTTTAATTTCGCCATACATTTGCCCTTGTACAGCTTCTTTGCCAAACAGCCATCCGCAAATAGAAATGATGATTATAAGCATCGGTGCTAAAGAAAATACTGTATAATAAGCTAATGAAGCACTATATTTCATAACATTATCATCAATAAATTCCATTATTACCTGCTTGATAAAATGATATAAAGAAAAAATTTTCTGCTTCATGCTTAAATATAATATTTTGAATAATTAGTAGAGCTACTGCAATTATTTTTTAAAACTAATACCAGCCGCAATTTTAAAATACAAAACTATCAAAGCTGCAACAACCCAAATTAGCAAATAAAATTCAATGCCGTTAAGTTAAGGATCTACATGTTTGTCTTTACCTCACCCTAACCCTCTCCAAAGGAGAGGAAAGGTCTTAACTTAACGGCATTGAAATAAAATTGATTATAAAATATACCGGTAATTTTTTCGTTTGTAGTATTACACATAACTTTTATGATTGAAATTTGTTTGGCTTCGTAATTGTTCCTGTTTGGTTGTTAACTTATAGCAAATAATTTTATTTTTAAATATATTGAATTTGAAAGCGCTTATTATTGATGATGAAATTGACATATGCTACCTGCTAAGTGGAATTTTGAGGCAAAATAATATTTCAACAAATTACGTCAATAACCTGGCTAATGCTATTATTGAATTGCACAAAATGCAGCCTACAGTGGTGTTTTTAGACAATCATTTGCCTGATGGGTTGGGGATTAACTTTGTGGAACATATTAAAAAAAATTATCCGCAAATAAAAATTGTTATGATTACAGCATACGATACCCAGGCAGACCGCCAGCAAGCACTCAATAAAGGTGTTGATGTTTTTATAGGAAAGCCCTTTACACGAGACGCTATTAATAGTGCCACAGACTCAATGTTCGGTTTTCAACATTATCCCCATCTGTAGATTTATTTCTACATGCAATAAAAATTTACAATGTTTATTGAGTAGCTAATGTCCTCAATATATTTCTTTCGCAAATTCAATATAAAAATATATTATCTTAAGCCCATTATGATTGGCAAGGTTTTTATATTTATGATTTAAACATTTTATTAAAAAAATTAAATTATTATGGGAAACTTATTGTATGTGATAGCAGTTATTTTAATTATAGTATGGGCTATAGGTTTTTTAAGCTACCACGCGGGGGGATTGATACATATTCTTTTGGTAATTGCTATTGTAGCCTTTTTGCTTAAAGTAATTCGTCGCTCCGCCTAAAAAAAACTTGCAGAACATTAATTTTAGAAATTTTTTAATCTATTGAAGTATAAACTTTTCATAATTTGAAAGGCTATAATACTCTATATTTATTCGCAAGTAAAGGAATATTTTTTCTTATTAAACAACCTTATGAAATTCTATTTCGCCTTAATATTTTGCTTGTAACAAATGTTTAAATAAAATTTATGCAACCAAATATTATTGCCGTTAATCGTAAAACTTATTTGTTTTTCTTAATCTACACCTAACAATTACCAAAGAAGAGTAAAGGACTTACATTAACTGCATTAAATTATATATCCTTCTTCAATGCCATTAAGTTAAGGATTTAAATGTTTGTTTTTACTTCATCCAACTCTATCCAAAGGAGAGGAAAGGCCTTAACTTAATGGCATTGCATCCCTATTATAAAACCTTATTGTAAATGTAGTTCCTACTCCAGGCCTGCTATCAACATTAATTTTCCCTTTGTGGTTTAAAATTATATTTTGAGTGTTTGTTAACCCAAGCCCATTTCCTTTTTGCTTGGTTGTAAAGTATGGCTCAAATAATTTGCTGAGCGCAATTGAATCCATCCCTATACCATTATCAATAATTTCTACTAAGCAGTTATCTTGGTCGTCTCGAGTATGTATTTTTAAAATACCCCCAGTTTTTTCCATTGCTTCAACTGCGTTTACAATAATATTTAAAAAGGCAATTTTCAATTTCTCTTTATCAGCCGTAATATTGCAATTAGTAGCATCATATTTTCTTTCTATTTCCAGGTGGGATAAAGCAATCCTGTCTTTAGCAAGTTCCAGTGCTTCATCCAACAGCTCATTTACAGAAACAGGCTCATAAAAAAGCTCTGCAAAACGCGTAGCATTCAGTAGCTCTGTAATTAACTGGTTAATGCGTTGGCTGTTTCTATTAATCATATCAAACAGTATAGTAAAATTTTCATCTTTTATGGGCAACTCGGATCTTATTTGCCCAACTGCAAGGTCAATATTAGTAAGCGGGTTGCGTACCTCGTGTGCAATGCTCCTTGCTATCCTGCCTGTAGCGGCAAACTTTTCAATACGCCGCATTTCCTCTAATTCTTTATTGGCACTATCCAGTTCATCTACACGTAATTGCAGCTGTTTTTGAAATTGTATAACCTGGTTATCAGACGAGCGCCGAGCATTGTTTTCTCTTATATAAGTAAGCAATCCAAAAAAGGCAAATAAAAATATTAAAAGTAAAGATGCTATTATAAAAATGTTCATTGCCTTGTACCGGCTATTGAGCATTTCTTTCTTTTCAATTAATAAAGTTGTTTTTTGAACCTGTATACTTTTTATAAGGGCTGTAATACTATCCATTACAACTTTTGCCTGGTAGGCAGCATTTACTATAGTATCTGTAATAAAAAGCTTTTGCGGGTTTAAATGTAGTAAGCCATATTCAAGGTATTTATATCTTTTAGAAACCAGGCTTTTTAGTACATCAATATCTTGCTGCCTCGCATTTTCTTTATCAAAATCGCTCCTGAGCTTTGAAAAAATACCATTCAACTTTTCGCTGCTGGTATTGAATGGTTCTAAAAATTTGGCATCATTCATCAATAAATAACCCCTAACGCCGGTTTCCGCATCTTTAATGTTCGACGAAAGGTCCTCAAGGTCGATGATAGTATTATTAGTAATTAGTATAACTCGGGTTTGTTCCATCAATTGCCTATTGATGACTAAAGTGAACAAATAACTTACAAGCAATAACAAGAAAGCAGCACTAAAACCGGTGCGGATCTTTTTATCTATTTTAAGTTGTTTTATTACGCTTAGCATTAAATAAATATATAATTAATTGTTATGATAAATTAATGATGGTTGAATACACCTTAATAAAGAAAAATTCAAGAAAAAATTATTACAAATTTAGTGGTACATAATTTGAAACTATACAATACTATCTTGTCTATAATCCAAATTTATTATGCTATTTTATTATTTAGCTGATTAAGAACAAGTTATGAAAAACTTTAGAAGACGTTTTCATATTTGCTTTTGAAAAAAAATATTTTAAAAGGTTCATATTTAAAGGAACGTTTGGTGAAAACCCATGGAAACGCTATATTAATTTTAATAAGGCAAAATTGTATTGTAAATATAATATTACAAGCGCAAACAATTTTTTGATAGGGATTGTAAAGGAATATGAATATTTTTTTTTGTTATACTAAAGCGTATCAATT
>JANXVN010000136.1 GCA_025351645.1 Ferruginibacter sp. | reverse complement strand
CAAATATTTTTTACATCAAAAAAACATCAACGCATTTATAAATAATAAGCCCGCAAAAATGACAAGTTCTTGCTATAGGCTGGTGAACCATCGCAGCCTATTTTTACCATGCTAAACATTATTTCTGCAATGCTTATTAAGCCTTCGCTTTCTTAATCTTTATTTAAATAGTATTCCCTTCCTAAAATTCAATCCTATACAAATCCGCACGCTTTATTGTGCACGCCGGCATTAAACTGATGTTCCAGATTTATAACGATTGCTATCCGAAATAATAAATTACAGGCGATTAAGAATGCCCCTTTGTTTTTGTTTGTGTGCTGTTACATAAGCAACAGCATACCTGGCTTTACAAGTAAATTATGACGATAACGAAGCAAAATATCTGGCAGGTAATAGAGGTAGCGATGGCTGGTTATATGATAATAAGCAGTTGCGGTAAGGCTTTTGTATTATCAGCAACAATTAATTAAAGTGCTTTAGTAAAAAATGTCCGTTGCTTAGCCTATCATTATGATAAATAAAAATACCGCATACTTTAAATAAACTTAACCATCATTATAAAATACATCATGAAAAAAATAGTCATTATTATACTGCTATTTACTAGTACTATCAACCTTAGGGCCCAGCACCCATGGATGATAAAGGATATCAATGCCACAAGTACTAGCACTTTTCCCAGCCCGGTAGGCAATAATTCGAGTGATCCTGTTAATCCGTACAGCCTTGGGGGTAAATCATTTTTAGTAAACGGAGTAGCAGTTTTTTCTGCCAATGATGGGATAAATGGTGATGGGCTTTGGCGTAGTGATGGAACAGCAGCGGGCACTTATTTATTGCAACTGTTTGCAAGTGTTAACCATGCAGTTACTTCTATGTATGAAACCGAAGGTTTATTGTATTTTACTGTTTATGTAACCGATATAACCAGCCCAAAAGAATGCACACTTTGGCGGACTGATGGTACAGTTGCAGGAACATTTCAAATTTTGTCAAACCAAAAACATACGATTAGTCAGGGTTTGTGTCAAAAATACTACTCTAATTCTGCTGCTGCTCTTGGCAACTACTTTTACTTTATGGTTACAGATACATTGCCGGATGTAGTAGTAAATGGTAATAACTGGCCCAATATCCATGACAGGGTTTATAAAACAGATGGCACTTTAGGTGGCACAACTGTGTATTACGATCCACCGGGTGCCCGGTACAATGGATACCAAAGTTATAATAATCCGGTACTAAGCGATATTCACCAAATAAATTCGTCAGGAAGTAATTTATATATAATTGAGGATGTTACTACTTTCAAAAACTTTGATTCTTTTGGGTTGTTTCCACAATTATTATTACGAAGCGATGGTATCAGCCAACCGATAACAATTTTTGCTCCACAGGTAGGAGCCTCTGGGGGAAGCAGTGGTATGTATCTTACAAGTACTGCCGATGTAAATGGTAATTATCTCTTAATAAATGGCACAATTAGCGACCAAGCTGGATTATTTCGATTGTATTCAAATGAAACGGCCCCTATTTGGATTGATACATCTAGTGTATTACTTAATTTAACCAGACAAACAAACGGTATTTTTAATCCAGCCATTGGTAACCGTTTTTTTTACAGGGCTGCATCCGGCAAACTTAAAGTTACCGATGGAACAATCGCAGGAACTTATAATTTTGAAGAGCCAGGCACAGGGGATCTGTTCTATCTTGGCGGTATTGCCAATAACAAAATTCTTGTAAGTAATATTACTAACTCTTTTTTTTGGGATGGCGCCAGCCCTACCAGTTATGTTAAATTGGACTCGATAGTCTCTGCGTTTGATGCCTTGCATGTGTTTCAGGCAAACAATAAATTATTTTATTTAGGAAATCTAACAGATAAAATTGCGTGGACATCGGAACTTGATGGCAGTAATTTTTTAAGGGTATTTTATTATTACGGGATACCCGGGGGGGCATTAACGCCAAATGGATATATTGTCCAATTAGGTACAGGAGGCCAAAACAACTTTGATGCTGGAAATGAGCCAGGAATTTTTAAAACTAACTTCAAGATTTTTACGGGCAATGTATCCAACGATTGGGCAACCGCCAATAACTGGAGTCCTGCAGGTGTGCCAGGCGCTGCAGATGATGTAGTGATACCAGCATTGAACGCAGCTAAATTTCCTATAATAAGCAGGGCTGCGGCTTGTAATAACTTGACGCTTTGTAATGGACTTCTAACAATAACTGGTGCTAATTTAAATATAAATGGAAATGTTGCTAATTATTTATCAACTATTACAGGCACAGGTAGTGTAACATTTAAAAGTACTACAGGAGCAAAAATTTCGGGCAATGCTTTCTTGGATGTAGCGAATGTTTATATCAATGGAACTGATGTAGGTTTCGGTACAAAAAGTGCCACATTTAATTCTGTTGTTACTTTTCAAACAGATAATAAGATTTTAGCCCCTTATACCAGCACGTTTTTCCTTAAACCCCCGTTTATAGCTGGCTATAACGCCAAAAGGTTTGTGGTTACCAACAAAGATCTTATTTATTATAACGCGGGGTCTGCCACCACAACAGATTCCATATTTACAATGCCGATTGGCAATAGTAATACATCGTACACGCCGGTTAGTTTTGTGGATAGTAATGATTCGAATGGTATAGTTTACTTAAGTGTAGCA
>JANXVN010000104.1 GCA_025351645.1 Ferruginibacter sp. | reverse complement strand
CTTTTTCATCATCTTGCACCCTGATAGCAAAGTTGCCGTCAGAAATTTTGTTTGCCAGGTCTTCTATTACATCAATACGTTTGTTGATGGTGATATCTTTTGTTATTAACTGTTGCTGAAGCGTGGCTTTTTCAATAATATCCTTTCTAACTTTTAAGTAAAATATAATAGTGATTAGTAATGATAAAAGCGCTGCAACAACAATAAACAGTGGGGTAGAAGCGGCGAATTTATTCATCGTCTCTGTCCTTTGCGTCAGTAAGCTATTTTCTAATATTTTTGTGGTTTTTACAATGTTGCGTATGCTATCCATAAAAACTTTGCCATCCCGCAACGATGAGAGCTCAATAGTTTCGTTGCTTCTTTTTCGGTTGATAAGTTGGGTAAGCAAAAAAAAACTTCTCTTAACCATCCCATCCAGGTTACTAATGTTTTGTAGTTGTTCAGGACTATCTTTTACTAATAATTTAAGGCTATCCAAAATTCCTGTAGCCCTGTTATAAGCACCATTAAATGGTTCCAGGAAAAGTTCGTCGTTAGTAAGCAAAAAACCCCGCTGCCCGGTTTCTGCATCTACCATTGTAAGCAAAATGTCTCCGGTTTGAGCGGCTACTAAATTAGAGTGCTTAACTTTTTCGGCACTACCACGCAAGTTGATAATGCTGGTTAGAGAGGCAATAGAACTTATTATAAGTATTATAATAGAAACACCAAACCCAATTGATAAATTACGATTTAGAGACGATTTCATGTAGATTGAAAAGTTTAGTTATTGATGGTTATCAATAACGGGTAATACAAAATAAAAAACAGACCCTTGCCCTGGTTCACTCTTAACTCCAAAGCTGGCATGGTGCATTTTCAAAATTTCGGAGCAGATATATAATCCGATGCCAAGGCCTTGTATATGCGGTGCAGATTCGCTAACCCTAAAAAATTTATTGAAAATGGATTGCTGGTTTTCAACCGAAATGCCAATGCCAAAATCCTTTACTGCAAAATGCAATTGATTGTTTTGCAATTCTGTAAGTACATGTATTTCCCTGCTATCTGGCGCATATTTTATGGCGTTGGTTAAAAAATTGATGATAACCTGCTCTAGCCTTACCGCGTTGCCTTTAATGCTAACAGGGGCATTGCCTTTTTTTATAATGGTATAGCTGGGGTAAATTTTGTGGAATATATCCAGGGTTAAATTCAGCAGGTCGTCAAAATTGAGCGGCGTCAATTCAAATTGTAGCTTATCGCTTTCAATCTTCGAAACATCCAGCAGGTCATTAATTAGCGTATCCAGCTTGTTTACTTGTAATAAGGTCCTATCAATATAAGGCTTAGCGGTATTTTCAGTAGGTATCAGTTCCCCTAATAATTGTACGTAGGCTTTAATGCTGGTAAGCGGTGTCTTTAATTCGTGGCTAGCAATCGTAAGAAATTCATCTTTCTTTTTTATGGCTTGTTTTTGTTCTTCAATGTCTGTAAAACTACCAACCCATTTAACAATTTTGCCCTCTTCTTTTATAGGGATGGCCCTTAAAAGATGGTACCGGAAATGCGACTGGTTGTTGGTTTTTATCCGTGTTTCCAATTCCATCGGCTCGCCTGCTAACACAGCCTTTTTCCATTCCTCCATAATATGCGGATCATCTGGATGGCTGGCCGGGAAATAGTGTGTTGAAGGGGTATAAGCATACCATTTGTCATTTACAAAGTCTATGGTGCCACCAGTTGTAGCAGTAAAAGCTATCTGCGGTATAGATTCTAGTATAGAGTGTAGTTCCTGTGCTTTTTCCTGCATTTTCAGCTGTGCTATCTTTCTAAATTCTATTTCAGATTTAAGGTGCTGCTGTACCAGGTTTAATTCTCTGTTTTGTTCGTAGAGCTTATTAAAAGTTTTTACTTTTAACAGTAATATTTCAGGGTCTATAGGTTTAACAATATAATCAATTGCACCTGAAAAATAGCCACGTGTAATAAATTTTTTATCTGTATTTACGGCAGATAAAAATATGATAGGAGTATCTTTTGTGTTGCTGCTGCCCGCTAAAATTTCAGCTACTTCAAAGCCATCCATGCCAGGCATTTGCACATCCAATATTATGAGCGCATAGGCTTGGCGAAGCGTTTTTTTTAGTGCCTCCTCGCCACTTAAAGCGGTATCAGTAGTAAAAGAGTGTTGTTCCAGTAGTGATTTAAGTGAAAATACATTTTCCGGCTTATCGTCTACAATTAAGATCATTTGTTGTGGAATAAGCAGTAAGGCTTACACTTCTTTATTTAAATTACGAAATTGAGATAGTTTTTATACAAAGAAGGTAATACCTGCCCTATAGAAAACCTACTTAGATAAACATTAATAACTGTGAGCAATCATCAAAATATATACCATTTAGCTATACTATGTAGTAATAGAAATAATGATTTTTTTAAATTAAAGCATTGTTAGCTTTAATAGGCTTTGAGTATTGCGCAACAAATGTAAAGTATACGAAAATGAATGTGTGTAGAAAAAAGTACCCAATTTTTAAGCTTTATTTAGCAATTTAAAAAATATCCTGTTTTGAACTTTGGTAAATTTCGTACCAATCCTGGTTATTTAGCTCAATTGAAAAGGCGGACACAATATTAGCGATGCGTGGTTCGCTGGTAGTGCCTATTAAAGGTAAAGCGCCTAATTTTATTAGCCATGCAACGGCTACCGATTCAATATTGGTACTATACTTCTTAGCAATTTCCTGAAGTTTCATACGTACCCTTACCGCTAACTCGTCTGTGCCATTTTCTATTCTGCCGGATGCGAGCGGAGAGGCCGCCAGCGGGCGCATGTAGCGTTGTTTTATATAGTCTACCTGTCCATTGTCAAGCGCTGTTGTATTCAACAGGTTTAACTCTATGTGGTTAGTAACAATGGGTATTCGTAAAAAGGCTGCTAGTAACTGATGCTGAAATACAGAACAATCTGCAACACCAATATTTTTTACTTTGCCCGAACTCTTCAATTTTTCCAATGCAAGTGCAGTCTCTTCCAGGTTGGAAATTGCATCAAGCCTATTTAGCAAAAAAATATCTATATATTCGGTATGTAAATTGCGCAATGAATTTTCTACACTTTTCGTAATTTGCTTTGCAGAAGTGTCTATGTATTTGACTTTAATATCTGGCCTGCTATTATGGGGCATGTTTATGCCAGCTTTTGTAAAAAGCACAATATCTTCTCTTTTAAAAGACTTTTGCGCCAATAATTTGCCAAATGATTCTTCGCACTGGTACCCGCCATAAATATCCGCATGGTCAAAAGTATTTATTCCTAGTTCCAGGCAGTAATTAACAATCTTTTCCATGGCAACAGCGCTGGTTTCGCTATTATCTTCCCATTTCCAAAAACTATAAATAGCAGGAGAAACTTTAGGGCCGGCGTCGCTTAAATATATTTTTTCCATCATTGCAGCAAATTACTTTATTATACAAAAATCGTATTAAAGAAGTTTATTTGTGAGAATATTAAGCTTATTAAAAGTAGTTGAAAGTGCAAAAAGCCGTGCTGAACAATTACCTGTTTATCCAGTTAAATTCATATTCAAGCGGAGCTTTTATGCTACGCCCTGCTACCTTCCTAAATCTTTCGGGAAGCGCCATTAAATAATCTCGGGCTTTTTCGCCGCGGCTATCGAGTCCGGTAATGTTACCTACATTCCATTCAATCAAAAGCGAGTCGAGTATGTTTGTGTAATCCCAACTGGTATAAACGCCAAGGCGCTGGGCAGCATCGCTAAAATGAGAAAAGGTGGTACCAATGCTCTCGCCTGCCTGGCGTAAAAAATGAGCAGGCATAACTATCTTTTTGCGCATCATATCTTCAAAAGCAAGCATCATTTCGGTGGCATCTAATTCAAATATACTGGCAACAAAACTTTTATAAGCCTTTGCATGCCTTGCCTCATCAGATGCTATTACGCCACAAATTTTGGAGAGTTGCAGGCTACCATGTTTTTTTGCCAGTGAAGCCGTGCGCCGGTGCGAAATATTGGTAGCTAATTCCTGGAAAGAAGTGTATACAAAATTTTTGTACGGGTCATTTGCAGTACCTATTTCAAAGCCATCTGCAATTAAATATTGTGTGCTTATTTCCATTTGGCGCATATTTACACGGCCAGATAAATAAAGATATTTGTTCAACAAATCTCCATGGCGATTCTCTTCTGCAGTCCACATACGTACCCATTTTCCCCAACCCTGTGGTGGTTCATTGGTTATGCCTTCTACTTGCATAAGCCAGCTTTCATAGGTAGGCAGGGCTTCTTCGGTAATAACATCACCTACCAATACTGCTAAGTAATCGTAAGGCAGCTCCCTGCACTGTTCCTGAAGCTCCTTTATTTGAGTAGTAAAATTTTCAGATGAACTATCTGGAAGAAAATCTGTAGGCTGCCAGTTGGCATCAATTTTTTTCAAGTATTCATCAATGATACTATCAATGTTTTTTGCTAAAAAACTCATTACCTCCAACCTGGTATGCTTAATCTTTGTCATCATGTTTTTCAGAATTATTGAAGCCAAACGATGTGGTAATCCTATCCACATTTATAAAATTAAAGGTATGTTTATTTAGATAAATCCTATTTAAGCTGAGTAGGTAAAACAGGTGCAAAACGCTGTTATTGTTAAAATGTTTATAGAAAATGTATGATCCGTCGATAAATTAAACATTATTAAATTGGCAAATGTTGTTAAATTCCATATTTTCTTCTAATATCCCTGTCATTTTCTCTTTCTTTGATGGTTTCCCTTTTATCGAATATTTTTTTGCCTTTGCCTAAACCAATTTCCATCTTAAATATCCCTTTATCCGTCAAAAATATTTTTAATGGAATAATAGAGTAGCCTTTTTCTTTAGTCTTAGCCTCCCATTTTCGCAGTTCTCTTTTGTTGAGCAACAATTTACGTTCCTGCAAAGGAGGATGGTTATTGTAAGTGCCAAAACTGTATTCGGAAATATACAAACTCTTTACATACAATTCTCCTTTATCAAAATAGCAGTAGCTATCATTAAAGCTGGCTTTGCCACTACGCAAGCTTTTTATTTCGGTACCTGCAAGTACAAGCCCGGCAATATATTTATCTTCAAAAAAATATTCGTGGTATGCTTTGCGGTTACTTATTTCCAATCGCTTTTTTTGCAAAAGTAATGCTTATCAGTAAATATAATAACTTAAAATAGCCCTTTTGTATTATAAAGCGGCCTGTTTAGCAGATAAAAAGTTTTTATTTTTAGTCTGAACTATGGTGTTATATATCTTTGAGGTACTTAAAAATTATTGATGCTAAATGTTATGAAAATCCTTTGTACAATTCACTCTTCATAAATTTAGCATGTCGGGGCAGGAAAGTTTCATAATAATATTATAATACAGCTGATTTTTTATTTATCGGTAAATTGCTTCATTTTACAAAAAATTATCACTATGAATATGCTTAAAAAAACAGTACTTATCACAGCACTTTTTTACATGCCCTTAGCAAGTATGGCTTGGGGAGTTTTGGGGCACCGTATTGTAGCACAAATTGCGGAAAGTTACCTGACGCCAAATGCAAAGGCTGCTATAAATAAAATTTTAGGCACAGAAAGCATGGCCTTATCAAGTAATTGGGCAGATTTTATAAAGAGCGATAGTAATTATGCTTACCTATCCCCATGGCATTATGTTAACCTTAAAGCGGGCATAACTATAGCCGAAGTGAATGATTTTCTGGATAGGGATACTGCTGTAGATGCTTACACGAAAGTGAACTTTTGTATAAAACAACTAAAAAATAAAAAATTATCTGAAAATAATAAACAGCTTTACCTGAGGCTGCTGATTCATATAATTGGCGATATCCATCAACCTATGCATGTGGGCAGGCTGGATGACCAGGGTGGTAATAAAATAAAAGTAATGTGGTTTGGCACTCCCTCAAACCTGCACCGCGTATGGGATGAACAATTAATTAATTTTCAGCAATTAAGTTATACGGAATATGTTACAGCCATTAACCACACTACACTATCACAAAGAAATACTTGGCAAAAGCAAAATTTAAAAGAATGGATAGGCGATTCTTATTTAGCTTCAGCAATTGTATATCCCTCCGTTCAGCAGGATGATAAATTAGGTTATGAATACAACTTTAAATTTATAGCCCTGGTTAATAGCCAACTTGTAAAAGGTGGGGTACACCTGGCAGGGCTTCTTAATGAAATTTATAAGTAAATTTAAATGGCAGCATTATAAACGTATGCGGTTAAATTAAAGGTATTGTGTTTTCAAGCAGGTAAAGGTGAGGGGTTGCCATTCATATAAATTCTGATCTTACAGACAGTATATTTAAACAAAAAACCCGTTTTAATCTTTCACGATTAAACGGGTTTTCTGTTAGTAATTATTAAATATTATTTCCACACTGCCCACTTGCTTGGTGCAGCCCAGTTATTATCTGTACCAATTGCACCTCTATAAGCAACTTTGGTAAAAAAGACCGAGTAATCAGCGCCATCAAAATTAGCGCCAGTTAAAGCGGCAGACCCAGTAGTAGGCGTTAAGTCTGGCCCATTTGCTCCATACATATCTTTCAATAATAAATCATTGGCGGCATTTATTAATGTATTATTATTTACATTGTTCAAGGCAAAAGCTTGTAAGGCAGGGTCACCAATAACCGCATAATCTTTATCCCAGCTAAAGGTACGGCTTACGCTATCGCTATTCACCAGGTTATATTTAAAAAAAGATTCAACAGCTGCTAAAAGAATGGGCCTTGTTTTATTACAAACCATTAAACCCCCTTGCGGATATTCTGCTACAATAGAATTTTCAACAACAAACCTTGTACCCTTACGGATATAAACACCCATGTTGAGGTTAGTTTTCGAGGTTTCTATTCCTTGTGGGCCAATAATAGTAAGGTTGCTAGCTACGGGGCGTGTGAGAGGGGCCTTTGAAGTTGGTATTTCATCATTATAACTTTCAAAGCCATTAGCCCTTAATGCGTGTGTAGATGTTAATTCTGTGCGATAAGAAACCAGAAATTGTAATTTCCCCTGATAGCCTAAATCAAAATCAAAATCATCATCACCGTTATTATATCCAATTAAATGAGTAGCAGTTACGTTGCCACCTACAAATTGAAAGCCATCATCATTAGAATGCACAACCATCACATGGTCTAAACTAGTTGCATCTCCAACACCTTCAAGGCTTAGCCCACTTACCTTGTCAACAATCCATTCATTTTCTGCATCTGGGTTAATTCCTCCACAGTATTCCAATCTCAAATAATTTATTGAGCCCGAATTGTCGTGAATGTCAGTACCACCAAATTTTGTATCATCCGATATTGTTAATCCAGCGCTGTAGCCGGTAACCACATTTGTTGGTGCTTTCCCTTGTATAACAATAGCGCCCCAATCGCCGGGAGCCTTTGTAACAGCCGCAGACGTAAACAAAACAGGCATATCTGCTGTGCCATTTACTACTAATTTTGAGCCTTGAGTAATAATTAATGAACTCTTTAAGGTACGGTCATCATATTTAACAAAGGAAATAGTTATTCCTGCAGGAATTGTTAACGTGGCATTATTTTTCACAAATACCTGTCCATCAATAACATAGCTAGTGGCTGCATCTAATGTTAGGCTTGTCGTAATTGCTTTTGCCAATGTATCCACTTTGGCTATTACAGGTGGCTTTACTGTATCATTTTTTTTACAAGCAGCAAAAGTGCTTACTACAATAAATAAGAGCAGACCATTTTTTTTCATAACAAATAATTTAGGTGGTAATGTTTGTATTTAAATAAAGTAGTGTATGTACTTATTAATTATTGATTAGCAATTATCTTACCAAACAATAAATTATAATATATACGTAAATGATTGTCCTTTTTCATCATACGAAAACATGCAGTATTTATTGCCACAGTAAAGCAAAAACAAGAATTTTTTATTTAAGTTTCGTTTGTACAATTAAAACATCTATTTAACCCATATCATAACTTATTTTAGATTACCCCGTGCAACGTATTAAATACGAAATTTTTTGATTATGGTTTTAACTATTATTCAAAATTCAGTAAGCTAGATTTCGGATAAACTTAATAAGCTATAATATTTTACCAACTTTCATCAGTTTATTTTACCACTCATAACATCTTTTTACATCTACTTTTCAAAAGTATATTTATAACTAATTGATTATCAAGTTGTTATTATAATACCTGCTATTTAACAAACACTATTACTACTAATAAAGTGGTACTTTAGATTGCATAGTACTAAAATTAATATTAACTTTGACTTATAAAATCAACTAAAAATATTTAAAACAAAAAAAATGAAAAAGTTAATATCAGCTATCAGCACCGCATTTTTAATCTTTATGATCCCCGCATTATTTGTTGCTTATTTGTATAGTAACACTTTGGTTAATACTGCTAAATATCAAAAAGAAAAAAATAAGATTGAACAATCAAATAGTAGTCAGGAAATAAGTTTTAAACCTGGGTTCCCATTTACAGTAAAAGGATAATTATAATAATTTAAACTTTAAAATTAAAAAAATGAAAAAGTTAATATCAGCCTCAACCACAGCCTTTTTAGTATTATTGATCCCTGCATTATTTGTTGCGTATTTATATACTTCTACCATTACTGAGGGCACACAGCCACAAGCTGGCAAAAACAAAATTGAAAAAGTAAGCCATCAGGAAACAAGTTTTACACCAGCGGTTTCGTTTTTACTAAAAGGATAGTTAATAGGCAAACTTTTGCAATTGTGTAAAAATTAAAAAGATGAAAAAGTTAGTTTCAGCGATTATAGCTACAGCCCTCACCTTTACGATACCGGCAATATTTATTGTGTATTTATCTATCTATGAAGCAAAGGCCAATACTACTATTAAGGTAAAGGCTGTGCAAACATTTGATAGTAATGAAAATAGTTTTAAGCCAGGATCGATGTTTATTTTAAAAGGATAAGCAACCAGCAGGCTTCTCCGGTACAACTGCATTAAAATGGATCCAGCCATTTTACTTTTGGTTACAATATTACTTTGTTGTTTCCATTAAATGTAACAACTTTAGTCGCGATAAAAGCGGGTACTTCAATTAAATAATTTATACCAAATTGTTGAATACCTTTCACGCAAGGGCATAATCACCTTCTATCATTATTTGTATTTTTAAATGTGAGGGCATAATCAGGCTCATCTGTTCACAGAAGTGTTTTATCAACTATCGGTTTGCTTTAGCTTCTGCATCAATTTTTTTCCGGTAATAAATCTACCCTTACTTTCGTGTTCATTTCAATATTTACACACAGTTAAAACAAGCCGGTAACATGCTCCAATTACAATATTTTGAACGTAGTGATTTTGAGCAATTAATAAAGTGGGTAAACAGCGAAGAGCTGATGATAAATTGGGCAGGCTCTTTATTTACTTACCCTCTTACGCAAAAAAGCCTTGACTGGTATATTGAAAATGTGAACGACCTCGAAAAATCTGATGTTTTTATTTACAAGGCAACCGATAGCATTACCGGCACCACCATTGGCCATATCTCTCTTGGAAGTATTAGCAGAAAAAACCGCTCTGGCAGAATAACCAGGGTATTGGTAAGCGATACTGTGCGTGGCAAAGGTTGTTGCCAGGGCATGGTAAATGCCATACTTAAAATAGGTTTTGATGATTTAAAACTGCATAGGATAAGCCTCGGCGCATACACTATCAACCCATCTGCCATTAACTGTTATAAAAAATGCGGCTTTGTTATTGAAGGCATTACCAGGGACGTACTATGGTTTAAAAACGAATGGTGGAGCCTAACAGAAATGAGCATTTTGGAAGATGAATGGCGTGCTGCCACAAAATAATTGGTTGCTGTTATAAGCAGCAGCCTTGAATTAAAATACAGTAAGTTTTTAATTGAAACGCCATAACCATTTCAATATTGCTTTTTTTGGTATAGCCGTGCACCCATTGCTATTATACTTTTATAAAACAAATAGCCGGCATTTCTACCTTTTTAAATTCACTGGTAATAGTATCAAAAAATCTCAACAATACTATCCCGTCTGCACCAATGCCGGTTACCACCAACTGAATATTTTTATTAGCTTTAAAAGCTACTACATCGCCTATTTCAAAAAAAATTGCCATAATAATGTTATTTAAAACAAGATAGTCAATTGTAGCATCGGTCATCCATCTTTTAAATAAAAAAAATGTTACCTCAACTATAGGCTCCCTAAAATACCTGTCATCTCACCTTTATAACATTTATATTTGATCCATTAATTAAATAAGATGAAAAAAGTATTTTTTGTATTAGCCATTATAAGCACCTTAGCAGGTTGCCAAAATAGTAAAAAACAACAATCCGCCGAAGGCAACAAAGTACTTGCGGACCTGATGGAAAGCTACTACAACGGGCGTATGCAGCTTTATCCCTTAGAAGCAACAGTAAATGGCGACAACCGCTTTAATAATTTATTGCCGGCAGATTTTACAGATAGTTATCGGGCTAAACTAAAAGATTTTTTTTCGAAGAATCATGAAGCAATCAAAAAAATAAGCCGTGATAGCCTAAATGAAAATGACAAGGTTAGCTACGATATTTTTACTTACGAAATGGATATAGCGTTACAAGGCCTGTCACTTAATTATATGGGCAGCTCTGCAGGGGGTGACAATAGCTTTATGCCATTCGATCAATTTAACGGGGTACCTATAATGCTGGGACAAATGGGTGGCGGCACAGGTAACCAGCCCTTTAAAACCGTGGCGGATTATGATAACTGGCTGCAACGTGCTGCAGCCTTTAGCGCCTGGAGCGATAGTGCTATTGTGTATTTTAAAAAAGGCATGGCAATTAATTATGTGCTGCCTAAAGCGCTGGTAATAAAAATTATTCCGCAGCTTAGTGCGATGGTTACGGATAGTGCGGTTAAAAGTTTATTTTATGGCCCAATAACCGTTATGCCCGCAAGCTTTAGCACTGCGGATAAAACAAGGCTTACTGCTGCTTACACCACTTTGATACAGCAACAATTGGTACCTGCCTATAAAAAATTAGCTACTTTTTTACAAACCGGATATTTGCCTAAAGCCCGCGCTACAACAGGTGTTACTGCATTGCCTGGCGGCGACAAGTATTATGCGTTTGCGGTAAAGTATTGGACAACCACCAGTAAAACGCCGGATGAAATTTACAATACCGGGCTTGCAGAAGTAAAGCGCATCCGTAGTATTATGGATAGCATAAAAACATCGGTGCATTTTACCGGAGATTTAAACGCTTTTTTTGAATTTATGAAAACGGATAAACAATTTATGCCGTATAAAACACCGGATGAAGTGCTCAATGCATTCCGCAGCATACAGGCAAAGATTGACCCCAACCTTAAAAAAATGTTCACCCGTACACCCACCACTAAATTTGAAATAAGGCAAACAGAAGCCTTCAGGGCAGCCAGTGCCAGCGCCGAATATTATCAGGGATTAGTTGATGGCAGCAGGCCGGGTATTTTTTATGTGCCGATAATGGATGCCACAAAATTTAATACTACCAGCGGTATGGAAAGCTTGTTTTTGCACGAAGCAATCCCAGGCCACCATTACCAGATGTCTCTCCAAATGGAAAACACCCAATTGCCAAAATTCCGCAGGTTTATATGGTATGGGGCTTACGGCGAAGGCTACGCTTTATATTGCGAAAGCCTCGGCAAAGAATTGGGCTTGTACACCGACCCGTACCAGTACATGGGTGCTTTGGGCGATGAGATACATCGTGCCATCAGGCTGGTGGTAGACGTGGCCATGCACACCGGAAAAATGACCCGGGAAGGAGCCATTAAATACATGATGGACAATGAAGCTATCAGCGAAGATGGTGCTACTGCCGAAATTGAGCGCTATATGGCTTACCCTGCACAGGCATTAAGTTATAAGACTGGAGCCTTCAAAATAAGGGAATTAAGGGAAAAATATAATAAACAATTAGGCAGTAAATTTAGCCTCGCAGCTTTTCACAATGAGTTTTTAAAAGATGGCTGCATGCCGCTCGATATTATTGAGAAGAAGATGGATGACTGGGCGAAAACGCAGGAATAATTAATAATTAAAAATTAAGAATTAAGAATCAATGCCGTTAAGTTAAGGCATGCTCTGTATTTTACCTCACCCCCAAGCCCTCTCCAAAGGAGATGGGAGCGTATCCCTCCGGGGCGAAAACCGCTTAACTTAACGTCATTGAATTAAGAATTAAGAATTTTTTCGGTCGGGAGATTGTTACATGTTTGATATGGTTTTAGGAGGTAAGTTGGGGGTAAGGCACACCCTTGGGATACCAGACAAGGTTGGGAAGATGTATGCGTGGGCGAAAACGCAACAATAATTAAAAATTAAGCATTAAGAATTTTTTCGGTTGGGAGGGTGTTGTAGGTTTGCAATTGTTTGCTAGAAATACGTTTAAACAAAAGTAATTTTAGCTTGTTATAAGTACTACAATCATAACTATGAAAACAAGATTAAAACTTAGTATACTCGATCAATCTATTGTGAGGCAGGGCAGTACAGCGGCAGATGCTATTAATGAAACTATTGCAACCGTACAGCTTGCAGAGAAATTAGGCTATACCCGCTTTTGGGTATCCGAACACCACAATGCCGCATCCATAGCAGGTTCTACGCCAGAACTGCTTATGGTTAAACTAGCTGATGTTACCTCTCATATACGTATAGGTTCAGGTGGAATAATGATGCCTAACCATAGTACTTTAAAGATGGCCGAAAATTTTAGGATGCTGGAAACACTTTTTCCAAACAGGATAGATATGGGCATGGGGCGTGCACCAGGCAGCGACCGTATTACTGCTACTTTGTTAAACCCATCCAATACTTTTAGCGAAGAAAGTTATATACAGCAATTAACCCATCTGCAACATTTTTTTAATGATACTGCAGGTACGGATTACGGTCGTTTGCTGGCTGTGCCACAAGCAAGTACAACGCCGCAACAATGGATACTCAGCAGTAGTGGTGGCAGTAGCAGCATTGCCGCAAAATTTGGTATGGGGCTGGTTATAGCCAGGTTCATCAACGGGCAGGCAGGCCCGGAAGTGGTGGATACTTACCGCCAGCAATTCAATCCTTCCGAACAATTTCCAGTGCCACATGCCATGCTGGCTATCTCTGTGCTTTGTGCTGAAACCGATGAAGACGCCAGGAAAATGCGCAAGCTTATGGACTATCGTTTATTACAGTTTGAAAAGGGAAATTTTGAAAAACCGGGCGGCTACGAAACCGTTAAGGACTATGTTTTTTCGAAAGAAGAATTGCAAAAAATAAAGTATAATAACGGTAGGATAGTTTCTGGTACGCCAATACAAGTAAAGGAACAATTAATTCATTTAGCTGATGAATTTGGTATTGATGAAATTATTGCAGCAACTATGGCTGGTACCGTTGAAGAAAGAAAACATTCTTTTGAATTATTGGCAGAAGTGTTTG
>JANXVN010000119.1 GCA_025351645.1 Ferruginibacter sp. | reverse complement strand
TTCAATTTTCATGTCAGAACAAATAATTGATATACCGTATGGTACCCTTAAAGGTGGAATAATTGTAGCATTTGCAGTGAAATTATTACGATTTGTATGATTATAGTTAGTTTTATCTTATTTAAATTAACAAAAAAAAATTAACCAATAATTAAAAAGTCCGAAATCATGATTAATAGTAATGACCAAATAAAGGAGAGAAGATTTTTATGGAGCTATGTAGTTTTTGTATTAACCGTGGTAATAGTTGGGCCAGGGATACTTACATTTTGCAATGCGCAATGGTGGCAAGCCCTTGTAGTTTCAATTGCTTGCGTAGCAATAGGAGTATTAGTAATGAGAAGCAGCATAAAAACCACATACCCACCTTCTAAGCGATATAACGAGCGGATTTTGTTATGGCAGGCAGCCATTAATATGAGCCTTACGTTGGTTATATGTTACGTTGGTTTTTATTTGTTTAATGCAGGAGTAAAGAACATACTGTATTATATGCCGGCTGCTGCAATACTTACTGCAATAATAATGGGAACTGTAAAAAAAAAGATATCTAAAAACAGGCTTGAACGAGATAAGCTGATAAAAGATTAAATATTATGTACCCTACTAAAACGCTTAACATTTCAAAAGCCCAATTGAAAACAGGCTTTGTATTTTTTTTAGTTTTAGTTTGGCTGATTCCATTTTTAATAGAATTATTATGTGTAAAAGTTCAAATGCCTAATCCCAATTCTATTGGCACTAAACCTTTATCTGCAATGAACAATGTGCTTGCTGCGTATGCAAATAATAATCGGTATAGTGCATTTGTTCTTATTTTTTTTAACAATGCTAAAGTCTTATTATATAATATAGCAGGTGGTTCTTCCTTAGGGATTTGCACTTTTTTTAATTTAATTGTCAATGGGTGTGCTGCGGCCTTTGATTTTGGCAATGCACATAAAATGGGTTTGTCTTGGACGACTATAGCTATTCACACTCTTCCCCATAGCATAGAATTGATAGGTATTTGGCTCTCAGGTGGAATCGGATTCTCAATAGCAAAAAAATAGTATTGGCAATGCATGGAAAAGTAACTCCATCTCTAAAATACTACAAACAAATAGGTAATGAATTGATAGAAAAAAATATAAGCAAGGCTATTGATGACTGGCATAAATACCCCTGGAACAAAAACATACCTAAAAATATTTTTCTTAATTATTTATTACCCTATAAAATTTTTGACGAAAACCCCGAAGACTGGAGGAGTTATTTTTATGAAAAATATAAAGATTCTTTAAATAAGCACATCAATAATTATGTGCTGGATACATCTAACTTTTATAATAAAGACCCTAATGAATTGTATTACCAAATAATAGTAAATGAAACAGGCAATTGGTTTGTTTATAATGCTGAATATCCTAGGCTTTGCAACGCCCCTTCCTTTAATGAATTAATGTGCCTTAGGCAAGGTGATTGTTTGAGGACGGCTTACTTGAACACTTATATATTGCGCGCTATGGGCATGCCTTGTGCAATAGACATTGTTCCATGGTGGGGATCAAGAAATGGTTGGCACGCGAACGAAGTTTTTTGGGATGGCAAAAATAGGATGCGTACCCCAAGCGACAGGTCTTTCGACAGGCCTGCGAAAGTGTTTCGCTTAAGTTTTAAACAGCAAAATACTTGGAAAGACTCCATTCAGCCATTTATAGGAAAAGATTCGTTTCTTTTGCCCAACCTACAACATAACCATTGGCAGGATGTTACTGGCGAACATACCGCTACCAAAGATATTACGTATCATTTGCCAGATACCCTAAAAAATATACAATATGCTTATATATGCGTGTGCAATTATGGGGAATGGAAACTAATTTTTTGGGGAAAGGTAGATATTACTAATACTGCCAAATTTAGAAACATGGGTTGTCAAATATTATATCAGGTAGCTCTTCCACATAACAATACATATGAGCTTACCGGAAATATTTTTATGGTTGATAGTTGCGGAAATACAAGTTACCGCTTACCCAATTTTTCTATAAAGCAAAACATGGTTGTGAGCAAGATAAATACAGGTGCATTATCGTATGTTAAAAAAGATGAAAAGTATTGTTTGTATATGTTAACCGCCAATAATAAATGGCAAGTATTACAAACGCAGGATTGCAAAAAAGATTCTACCATTACAATTACAAATATGCCTTCTAACGCCTTTTATAAATTATCTAAAGTAAATGCTTCGCAAAATTTGGAACGTATATTTACTTACAAGGGCGGTAAGCAAATATGGTGGTGATTTAAATACGCTGTACTCAATACTTTACTCCGCCAACTCTTCCTTATCATGCTTATGCATCCAATCCTTCTCCTTTAAATCTCCGGTGGCAATAAATAAAGCCATAAAAAATAATATTACCACTTGTAATATCCAACCGTACTGCGAATTATCCCGATAGACTAACAAAAAACTTTTTTCAACCCCAAATAAAGTGAGGGATGATAATACCATGGTTCCGGCACATAATAAACTTCCAATTATAAGAACTATTATTCCAATAACGACAACGATTTTGTTTTTAGAAAGCCGAATTTGTTTATATAAATAAAAATATCCTATAAAAAAAATAAGATAAGGAAAAATGCTGACGATGAATTGAAATACGCGGTCGAACCCGGGTAAGTGAAATAAAGTGATGGAGCATAATTTTAAAACAAAAAATATAGTTACCAGTAAAGCTATAAAACCAATAAAGCCACCTAAAAGTAAGGTCATTAACTTGATATATTTATCAGATTTATTCATGCTGCAAAATTAGTTTGTTTTGTTTGAATGGGGTAGGGATTGTTCGTATTTAGCTTATAATATGGAAGGGGATAAGGCTAATTTTAATAGTTGTATTTTTTATTTAATTGTTTGGTGCTTACAAACCTTTATTTGCAATTGGATATTCTGATGAAATAATGTTAAATGAGACACGTACAATTACAAAGGAGTAACAGCATTATAACCAATTTGAAAATAAAATAGGTAAGTGCCGAATTTAAGTCAAAAAATAAAATAAATAAAAGTAGCAAGATGACTACAACATGAGAAATCAGCAATAT
>JANXVN010000003.1 GCA_025351645.1 Ferruginibacter sp. | reverse complement strand
GCAGTTGCAGGAGCAGCAAAATTAATCTCCTCAGCACCTCCGTAAATTACAGCTGGCACTTTTTCCTCAAGGCGAAGCTGGCGGGTGGCTTTTTTGCCAAATTCGGTCCTGATTTGTCCGTCGATTGTAATTGATTTCATTTGAATTTATTTTTTATGAGGCGCGAAGGTAGGCAATTAAAATGTATTTATGGAAGTTAAAAAGCGAAATGTAAAAAATGGGTAATAATCAGTTCCACTGCAGGTTTGCATGGACGGCTATTTGAGTAGGCTTCATTTAAAAATCGTTTATTTTAGATTAAAAACTTGTAAGGGCAATCGAATTGATTGCCCTTACAAGAAACAAATACTTTTTGCATTGAAGCGCCAGGCCCGCCCGGATAAACCGGTTCGGACGGGGATAGCAACGAAAATTCTTTTTGCCAGCAGCCTTTTAAAATTAATGGGCTATGGCGGCAAAAAGATTGTAGTGAATAGCCCGGCCGGAGGGGCGCCAAACTATTTTTTATTGGCCATCCTGCTTCTTAAAAACAAGCTGTTGATGCTTTTATTTTCGAGGGCATTCCTGATAGCTATGGCAAAAAGCCCTGCTGTAGACACTACCCTTATTTTGCCCGTTTGTGGTTTTACCGGTATTGTATCGCACACTACCAATTCTTCTAGTACGCTATTTTCAATATTTTGGTACGCATTGCCGCTTAATACTGGGTGCGTACAAAATGCCCTAACGCTGCGGGCGCCCTTTTCTTTTAATAAACCAGCGCTTTTGGCTAGTGTGCCACCAGTATCACATATGTCATCGATTAATACAATATCCCTGTCTACCACATCGCCGATTAAAACCATGCTGGCAATTTCGTTGGCACGTTTACGGTGCTTATCGCATATTACCATATCGCATTCAAAATAAGTGGCTATTTCCCTAATGCGATTGGCACTGCCTACATCTGGCGCTGCAAATGTGAGGTTGGGCAACTTAAGGCTTTCTATGTAAGGGATAAAAATAGCGGAAGAATCAAGGTGATCTACCGGGATATCGAAATAGCCCTGTATTTGCGGGGCGTGCAAGTCCATAGTTACAACCCTATCTGCACCAGCAGCGGTAAGCATATTGGCAACCAGTTTGGAGCCGATGGCAACCCTTGGCCTATCTTTCCTATCTTGCCTTGCATAGCCGTAATAGGGTATAACCGCAATTACTTTATAGGCAGATGCACGCTTGGCTGCATCTATCATTAGCAATAGTTCCATCATATTATCTGTAGGCGAAAATGTACTCTGCACTAAAAATACGTGCTGCCCACGGATACTTTCCTGAAACTCCACCCCTATTTCGCCATCGCTAAAGCGTTGTATGTTAACTTTGCCTAATGGCTCTCCAAACTTTTTTGCAATAGCCTGTGCAAGGTATTGCGATCCTGTACCCGAAAAAATTTTAGCGTTGCTTTCCATATCTATTTATTGGTGTATATAAAGGACTGAGCTGCAAAATTATCATTTAATAACCGATGAAAAACGTTAACCTATGGAAAATTTAAACAAACCTTCCACATCTATTAAAAACTGGGCTGTAGATGACCGCCCAAGGGAGAAAATGCTTACTAAAGGAGCCGCTGCATTAAGTGATTCTGAGCTGTTAGGTATTTTGATAAATAATGGCAATAAGGAGAAATCTGCCGTTGAGATTGCGAAGGATATTTTAAAGCTGGGCGATAATAATTTGAATGAATTAGGTAAGCTATCTTTAAAAGAATTACAAAAAGTAAAAGGCATTGGAGCGGCGAAAGCCATTACCATAGCGGCTGCGCTGGAATTGGGGAGAAGAAGGCACGCTTCGGCGGCATTGGAAAAAACCGTTATCCGTACAAGCCTTGATATAGCGCAATACCTTAGGGCAACCATTAAAGATTTTAGTTACGAAGTTTTTGCCGTGTTGTTTTTAAATAAGGCCAATAAGATAAACCACTTTGAAATTATAAGCCGTGGCGGATTAACGGGCACGGTAGCAGACCCAAGGGTGATATTTAAAATTGCCCTTGAGCAAGATGCCACTTCGGTAGTTTTATGCCACAACCACCCATCTGGAAATTTAAAGCCAAGCAAAGCTGATGAAGAGCTGACGCAAAAAATAAAATTGGCAGCCCGATACCTTGATATTACTGTAATGGACCACCTTATTGTAAGTGAAGAAGGTTATTATAGTTTTGCGGACGGCGGCTTGTTATAAACTATGCTTGTGCTACAGGCGCACCAAATGTAAAGGGAATATCTACCATATCCATATCTTGTATAGTGCCATTTACAGCTTCAAATTTTTTTACATTTTCTACAATTGCCTTCATTAAACGCTTTGCGTGAAATGGTGTTAATATGATACGGCTCTTAACTTTGCTTTTAGGCGTGCCGGGCATGATGTTTACAAAATCAATCACAAACTCCGACTGGCTGTGGTTGATGATGGCTAGGTTAGCGTAAGAACCTTCAGACATTTCTTCTGAAATTTCAATATTGATTTGATTAGGCGGCTGTTGATCGGGCATTTTAAAAACTTTTAATATTAATAAAAAAACGGCTATTCCGCAAATGTAAGGAATAGCCGTTGAAAATAGGATTTGAAAAAATAACTAATCTTTTAAATACATATATAAAGCTAGTTAAGTTAGGGTTTTATATGTTTGTCTTTACCTCACTATAATTTTTTGCAAAGGAGAAGAAAGCCCATAACTTAACGGTATGGATACAGCTATAGAAAACCAGACTAAATTATCTTTTCATAACTGAAGATTGGTTTGCATAATAATTTGCACCTGTTGATTTATAATATAGTGTATACTTAAAAGTAAAAGTTTGGTCGCATGATGAGAAACTTCCGACAGAAGCTGAATTTTTAATCCAAACATTATCGGTGCCCACAAATTCCTGGTCGGGGATTGTTACTTTAAAACTTTTTGGGTCTGCCCAATCAATGGCAACAGTAATAGTAGTTATTACACCATAATCCCAAAGATTAGTTACCTGTAATGTACCAGATGTTTCCCCAGTAGAAACGCCACTGCCACTAACTATGCCCATTGAGTAAGGCCCGTAATTTCCATTATCGATGGTTTTATAACTACCATAAAAATCTGTAAGGGCAACATCGCAATATTTGCGTAATATTAATGTGTACTTACTTTTATAATCACTTGCAGGCACATCTCCACCAGCGATACTAATTTTAACCGTATCAATCCTACTTGCACTTGGGTATCCTGCAAATAAACCCGAAACTGGGAGAGAGTCAATTGTTTGCCCTGCCTTAATTATGATAGATGCAGGAGCATTGTATTGGGTACCTGGCGTAGCCCCTGTTGAACTTGCGTATGCAAATTTTATTGTCCTATCAACGGATGATACATTTGTAATGCCAATTGGAAGATTGTAAGCCGCATTGGTACTTTTAATATAGTAGGTACCAATAGTATCTGCAGCCTGGGTAGTATTGAATTTTACAAAAGCAGGCGCAACAATGCCCTTATCTACAACAAGGTTATTTTTTTTGCAAGCAGCAAATAACAACGCCCCACTTATTGCAATGCCGGTATATTTTATAAATTTCTTCATTTTAAATATTTTATTTTATATGGATTATGGATTTTGGTCTGCGGCTGTCATATGGTCATTATTGTCTAGTTCCCGCTGAGGGATCCTCATTAAAAATCTTGCATCAGCAGCACCTGTAGTGTATACGCCCGGGTCAAAACTTGGGGCACCATGGTTACCAGCTC
>JANXVN010000269.1 GCA_025351645.1 Ferruginibacter sp. | reverse complement strand
TACTATTTTGGGTCTTTTTTCAATTGATACCCTTGCCTGTATCAATCCCCTGTTATCTTTGTAATTACCCCGTTTACGCCTTCTGCGTGCATGTTTCAGGTGCAGGTACAATTTTTGTCACTGGTAATTCTACTCCGGTTCCATATAAATAGCCATTAATAAATAGTTTATGGCTTACGCCAGCTTTTCCATCCGTGGCACAAAGGCTGTTATTAGCTCAGCGTTATATTTATTTACTGTCATCATCCGCAGGAAAGCCTTCTTCATTCCATTAGGAAAAGTACCTAATTTGTATTTTTCATGAAGCCGCAGGCCTATTTTTGTCTGAGCATTTTAGCTACCTAAACTTTAGTACCACGCCCCGCGCAAAGGAATATTTCTTTAAAACTTACGGCTTACCGTAGGCTTATTGACCAGGACAATCTTTGAAATTTCCGCCTGGTTTAATCCTGTAGTTTTCAAGCATTCAATTTGATACATTTATCCAAGGGTTAGCTTAAAATATTTTTTATCATCGCAGCACAAAAATAGGTTTTCAATTTCATCCCCTTCTGAGGGAGTAACACCTAGAGGGGGATGAAATTGCCTATTGCACTTATCACTTGAACATACAACAACCTATCTATTTAATAATTTGGATTTTGTTTAATAACGCCTTTACTTTCATCAATAACTTGCTGTGGTATGGGCATATAATAATGTTTTGGCCTGATGAATGTACGTGCGGGTATCGTAACAGCGCCATTATAAGGTGCTAATGGAGACGCCGTTTTTGGCTTGCCAACTATGGTATCCAAATTAATAATACCTGCTTTATCCCAGCGAAGTACATCCTGCCAGCGCACATTTTCGCCACCTAATTCTACCCTTCTCTCATGTATCAATTGCAAAATTCCGGCATTAACAAGTGGCTTTAATCCTGCTCTTGTGCGTACGGCGTTTAATTCAACATCACCGCTACCTGCACCGTTAAGCCTAATTTTTGCTTCAGCAACTAAAAGGTATACATCGGCGCTGCGTAATAAAGGCTGCTTTAAATCAACATTAATTCCGCCACTACCATCAGGTAAATACGAGGTATACTTTCTTATTGTATAACCTGTTGTTGTCATGCTTGGTAAAAGCCTGCCGGTGCTTTGGCCCTGCATTCCTGCAAACATTTGATAGGCATCGCCAGCACCTATTGTTACCGTATTAGTTTGATTGGGTAAAGAATCGCCTATTGAAATTAAGGTTGCTCTTTTACGCAACGTATCATTTGGTTCAAAAGCTTCAGCAAAATTTTGTGTGGGATGATGAAAGCCCCAGCCCTGCCATGCACGCGGCGAAAAATAATAAGATGTTGCCGCAGACGGTGCATTAGTAATAACCAGTGAATTTTTGTTCCATATACCAAAAAGCATTTCGGTACTTGTTGTTTGCTGGCTTACCGTAAAGTTATCCGTATAGTTTGGTGACAATGCATAGTTTGCATCGCTTACAACTTTACTGCCATATTGTAAAGCCTTTGCAAGGTTATTTTCAAACATATACAGTTTACAAAGCATGCCCCAGGCAGCTCCTTTACTAACGCGTCCCTGATCTTCTGGAGCATAGGTTTCTGGCAACAGGTCAACTGCTTTTAATAGATCGGATTCTACTTGTGCCCTTACTAAATCTACAGTAGATTTTGCTACATTATAAGTTCCTGACAATACATTTGCTTCCAGTACAATGGGTACTTCGCCATAAATTTTACTTAATTCAAAATAGGCATGGGCACGTAAAAAGTAAGCTTCCCCCAATGAGCGCGAACGAATTGCCTCATCAATTACCGGAACTTTCGGAATATAGATCAACGCATTGTTTGCCCGTCCAATTTGCTCGTAAGCAAAAGGCCACATAGTGTATAAAACCTGGTGGGTTGAGTTGATATTAAATCGTCCAATGGCTTTAAAGTCCGGATGATCCCCTTCTACAGAAATATCATCTGCCTGGTCATCAAAAATATACAAGTTGTGGCCTACCCAGTCTTCAGTAAACAATTCATTATAAATTCCGTTTACGCCGGCAATTACGTCGGCCTGGTTACGCCAAAAATTGCCAGTAGTGTACACTCCTGTTGGACTTTGTTCGAGCGGGTGTTTGTTACATCCTGTAATAAATGCCAGCACCATAAAGGTGGTTATATAAAACAGTAAATTAATTTTCTTATTCATATAAAAATATTTTCAAAGTTTAAAAAGTAAGGGAGGCTCCAACTGTAAAATTGCGGGCTTGCGGGTATTGTGCCACATCTACACCTCTTTGTAAATTGCCGCCGGTATAGCCTAACTCAGGTGTATAACCTTTGTAAGGCGTTAGGTAAAAAACATTATAAGCACTTGCATAAATCCTTATGTCAGGCAATTGATAAGTACTGATATGCTTTTTATAAATGGTATACCCAATTGCAATATTTTTTAAAGATAGATAAGAGCCATTTTGAACCCAAATATCAGACGAGCGATAATTATTATTTAAATTAGTCCTGGATAATACCGGAATACTATTACTTGTTCCAGCACCATGCCACCTATTATTTTGTTCTGCATACCAGTTAAAGTTTTGCGTTGCATCCAAACCTGCAAGCCTATCTGCGTTAAACAACTGCACGCCTTGTACACCTGCAAAATTAAAACTGAAATCAAAATTTAAATAACTTAAAGATCCATTAATCCCATACACAAAATGAGGGTTAGGGTCTCCAAGCCTTGTACGGTCTTTATCATCAATTACACCATCATGGTTAAGATCTAAAAAACGGACATCCCCTGGTTTGATATTTGTTTTGTTAGGGTCGGTGGCAACATTGGGGTCTTTATCTATATCGCTTTGTGTTTGGTATAATCCGTTTGTTTTAAAACCATAGAAAGATGCAATAGGCTGTCCTTCATACGTACGCGAAATATCAACATTTTCCCTTCCATAAGCAGTTGAACCAAGATAAGTTGCGTTGCCATACAAACGGGTTACTTTATTCTTAATATAAGAGCCATTAATACCAATTGAATAGCTTAGTTTACCGATGGTATTTTTATAACTAAGGTCTAACTCTACGCCATTATTGGTAAGTTCTCCCTGGTTTACATTTGGCAAGCTTATATTGCCAGGATTATCAGGTAAATTGGTTTGCGCACCGTAGGTTTCTACTAATTGAGCAAGCACCAACATGCTGGTAGTTTTCTTCCTAAAATAAGTAAGGGAACCAGAAAGATGATTTTTAAGTGCAGCAAATTCTAAACTTATATTGGTCATTTCTGCTCTTTCCCATGAAATGTTTGGGTTAGCCAAACTTGTTACATAAGCGCCATTGGAATTTGTTGTATTAGTGCCAAGGTTATAAGAATAACCTCCGTTACCTAAACCGATTGTGCTTAGGTATTGAAAGTCACCAATATTTTGGTTACCCAATTGCCCCCAGCCACCGGTCAATTTTAAAAAATTAAGAGCTTTTACACCAGAGAAAAAGTTCTCGTCAGATATACGCCATCCGCCAGAAAACGCCGGAAAATATCCCCAGCGTTTACCCGGTGCAAACTTGCTACTACCATCTGCACGCATGGTTGCCGTAAATAAATATTTACTTTTAAAAGCATAATTAGCGCGGACAAAATAAGATTGTAAACCAGAGCCATTATAATTGCCTCCATTGTTACCTGCACTATTACCCAGGTTTAATACCCGCTGATCTGCACTTGTATCTGAAAAGCCAGATCTGTTGGCACCAAAATAATTACCACTGGTAACCTGTGATGAATAACCACCCGTTAAGCCAAGTGTATGTACCTTATTAAAATCTTTATTGTAGGTAAGAAAATATTCTTCAAGGAAAGAACGGCTTTTACTAAAATTTCGTACTAACGATGATATAGCTGGGCCCCTTGTTTGAGTAGGTGTTAAAATAGAAAAACCATAACCTTCGCTTGTGGTTTGATCGTAACCATAATTAGCACGAAACTTTAAGCCTTTTACAATGTCAAGCTCTGCAAAACCATTCGCTAATATCCTGTCTGTTTTATTATAACTGGGATTTGTATTAACCGTAGTTATAGGATTATTGATATCCCCTAACTCGTTATTTGCCTGCGATGTTCCCCAACTCCCATCCTGATTGGTAACTGGTATTGCCGGATTAAAACGGATAGCAGACCATAACAGGCCAGTTTGTGTAGAACGGGTATCAAAATTATTACCAGAAGTATTAGAGTAAACTATGTTCTCGCCCAGGCGCAAATGCCCGCCAACTTTATGCTCAGAATTTATTCTAAAACTATACCGTTTAAAATTAGAATTAACAATCATGCCCTGCTCATCATAATAGTTGGTAGAAAAATTATAAGTAGATGTTGCATTGCCTCCTCTTAAGGCGATGTCTGCATTTTTAACTTTACCTGTTTTTAATAAAGCACGTTGCCAATCGCTCCGCTGAACAGAATAATTGGGATCGTTCCAAATGGATGGTACGGGTGAACCATCATTGCTATAAGCCTCTTTTTTTAAAGAAGCAAGGTCAGGCGCAGTAAGCATATTTAAAAACTTGATAGTTTTATTAGTACCCGTATAAACATTTGCAGATGCTTTTAAGGGCTGATTAAAACTACCCTTTTTGGTTGTAATCAGCACTACGCCATTGGCAGCGCGAGAACCATAAATAGCACTTGAAGAAGCATCTTTTAAAATATCGATTGAAGCAATATCATTGGGGTTTACATCATTTAAACCGCCAGCAGGTACGCCATCAATTACAACAAGCGGATCTGCATTATTAATTGTGCCGGTACCCCGGATACGGATACTTGGCACACTACCCGGGGCTCCATCGCCACTAACGATATTAACGCCGGAAGCCCTTCCCTGTAAGGCTGTAGCTACATTACTTACTGGTAAATTTTTAAGGTCATCGCCCTTAACTGTACTAATGGTACCTGTCAAATCTTTACGTCGCTGCGTACCGTAACCAACCATTACAACTTCGCCTAAACCAGTTATATTACTGGTTAGTGTTATTGCCAAATCAGCCGGTGCGGTATTACCTATCACCAACGTTTGGGTTACCGGTTTAAAACCAGTAAATGAAATGTCCAATTGAAAAGTACCTGTTGGCACCGATAGCTCAAACCGTCCCTCCTCATTTGTAGAAGTAGCCAGTTTTAATTTTTTTATCCCGATGGTTGCTCCAAATACGGGTTTATTATTTTCATCCATTATAAGCCCTCTAACAGTTTGAGCTAATGGTTTTAGTTTCCCTTTGGCATTGGTTTGCAAATTTGCAATAAATGTTAAAAAGATGGAGAATGCAATAAGCAGTGGCAATTTCTTTTGCAACAACTTTACTGCAGTTATTAGTTTGCCTTTTAAAAATAAACTCATACTGTTTTGGTTAAAGTGAATAATTTGATTGTTAGCGTCATCGTTTGAAAATAAGCACATTTTAATGCCCTTAAGTAGTTTATGTTTTTTAACTTTTTGTTATACTAGTAATTTTTTCTAAAAACCTGTACGGGCCCGTTATTTTTAACGGCTATCATTAGTAGGGCATCCCCTGATTTTACAGTTATTAAATTTCTTACATCACCGCTTAGGTGTAAACCTGTTTCAGCATACAGCTTTGGTGTTAAGCCTCCTTGCCCATTATTGGCGAGCACTAATCCTATACTTGCATCCAGCGGGCCTTGCTGAACTCTAAATGGATAAAAGTTGCCTGCAATAATTATATTGTTGTCATCATCTTTTACAATACCATTTACCATACTAATTTGGGCATATTGCGGCAAAGGGTTAATAGTAAAGTTTTTATTTCCATTGTTTTTTAAATAGCTTGATTGTAATGTTTTTATTTCAACAGATTTTGTAACCGCCAATTGTTCGGGCGTAAATATATCCTTTACCTGTGCATCAGCATAAGTAGCATAACGACTAAATTTTTTTTGTAAAGCTGGTAATTGATCAAAAAGTTCATCGCGTGTTGCAGTTGGAAAACTTTTGTGTTGTACATAGCTGCAGACTATGGGATCTAACACACCATCAGCATTAAAATCATTGAATATAATACTTAATGGTTCGTTTTCAGAAGCTGTAAACTGTGTATTGTTACCCAGGTTTCCAACTATTAAATCTGTATTGCCATCCTTATTAAAATCCACTGCCAGTATGCGGTTCCACCAACCATTTGTTTCGGATAAACCATATGCTTTTGTTTGGTTTAATAAGATGCCCCTATGGTTTTCAAAAATACTTATAGGCATAAACTGCCCAACTACCACCAGGTCCTGCCAGCCGTCTTTATTAATATCCATCCACACGGCATCTGTAACCATTCCCGGATGCGCCAAGGTACTATCGTTTTGTAAAAGGTCTTTTTCAAAATAAATATGCCCGGGCTTACTTTTATTTTTTAAGATGTAGCTTTCTGGCGCTACGGGAAATGAACCTGGCGTAAACCGGCCACCAACAAATAGGTCAGGCAACCCATCTTTATCTATATCCCCGGCACGAACACAGGAGCCGCTGATGGCCTCTGTAGGTAGTGCATTTTCTAATTTTTTAAAATTACCCTGCCCATCATTTTCAAAAATCCTGTCCTGATAATTCTTACTATTAAACGGATAATCTTCGCCACCACTAACTATATAAAGATCAAGGTCACCATCACCATCTGCATCAAAAAAAAGCGCATCGGCATTGGTAAAAGCTTTATCCATATTCCATGGTTCGCTGGCAGACAATACAAATTTCCCCCCTGTAGTTTGGAGGTATAACTTACTTTCCTGGCCTGCGGATGCACCTATAAAAACGTCTTCTAATCCGTCTTTATTTACATCGCCTTTTGCAATACAAGGCCCTATTTTAGATAGTTGAAAAGGTAGTAACGGAGCTATCTTAAAATCTATAAATGCCGATTGCTGGTGATCAAAATTAATACCTGATGCTTTTGTTATATCGGTAAACATTGGCTTTGGTGTTGCTATGTTTTCAGCGGATATGGTGGCCGCCTCACTTTGGTTGATCGTTAGTAGCCTATCTGCTTTTACATTAGTTAGCATCGATGTTTTACCGCCTGGCCACACTACTTTTAGCCACTCAACCACACTATCCTCACCCAACCCAATATGCATGATAGGGTCAACAGAAGATTGAAAACCACGGTTTACAAATTGCTCCTGAAACTGACTGTTAGCCGCAGTTTTTACAAACAGTTTTGCTCCAATGCCAAAAGTATTTTTATCGTTGCCATTTAATTTAATTTTAATATAATGGCTCTTTGGGTTAGCTGCTGCATTGTTACGATAAACAGTTGCTTCACTATTTAAATTATTAATGATTAAATCCAGGCTTCCATCATTATTTAGGTCTGCATATACTGCACCATTGCTTATGGAAGCTTTTGTAAGCCCCCAATTTGCTGTAACATTTGAAAAGCCTAAACCATGATTATTTTTAAAAAGATAATTGTTTAACTTAGTAGAAGGCATATTTTTTACCAACTGCCACATCGCTCCTTTATTACCCGTTTCTTTTACATAGTTGTCGGAATATCCTGACGTATATTTTACAAAATCCAGGTTGGTCATATCTTTTAATATGCCGTTGGTTATAAAAATATCTTTCCAGCCATCATTATCTAAATCAGCGAACAAAGGAGCCCAGCTCCAGTCTGTATTTGATACGCCGGCAAGCTGCCCTATTTCACTAAAAATGGGCACACCATTACTATCGGTACCATTATTTAACTGCAGGGTATTTCTCATTTGCTGATGATGAAAACCATGGTCTCCCATCAGCATATATTTATCGTAGGTCTCTGCTCCGCGCAATAACTTTTGGCGATGGTTATCTTCTGGCAGCATATCCATCACCAGCACATCTGTTTTACCATCATTATTGAAATCGGCAATATCGCAGCCCATGGCAAATTCAGAAATATGTCCTGTGGCTTTTGTAAGCGCCTCTGTAAAAGTTCCGTCCTTATTATTAAGGTATAAAAAATCTCTTTCGTTATAATCGTTGGTAACGTAAACATCTGGCCAGCCATCGTTATTTACATCGCTTATGGCAACACCTAATCCAAAATTTAATCCGCTACCATCAATATGAGCCACCTCACTAACATCAGTAAAATGGCCATTATCATTTCTATACAATCTATTACCAAAACGGGGATTACGGGTTGACCTTAATTTTTCAGTATTAAAATAAGGATTGAAAAACATGTCGCCGTGGTTTACCATAAACATATCAAGGTCGCCATCATTATCCATATCGAAAAACGCAACTGTTGTAGTGTAAGTACCAGGCGCATCAAGGCCATACTTTTTTGCGCTTTCTGTAAAAAAGGGAATACCATTTTTTATTCCATCATTAATGTATAGTTCGTTGGAGCGTTCTGCATCTGTGCCGGGACCTGAATAACAAACATACATATCTAGTAATCCATCTCCATTTACATCCGCCATTACGACACCGGTTTTCCACTTGGAACGCCCTACCACACCGGCTTTATCAGTAATATCTTCAAACTTAAAATCGCCTTTGTTGAGGTATAATTTATTAGGCACCATATTTCCTGTAAACATAAGATCAGCCAAACCATCATTATTTACATCGCCGACCGCCACGCCGCCGCCATTATATAAATATTCATAAGTTAAAATATTATAGTTTTCATCTTCTTTTATTTCATTTTTAAAATTGATACCAGAATGTGCAGCGGTCACTTCTGTAAATAGCGTTGAAGCACTATGTCTACAAGATGCTAATACCTTAAACATAATAAAGAGAATGATAGAATATTTAATACCGGGTTTCAAAAGCAATCATTTGTTTAATAATTTGAATATACGTTTATTCTTTAAAAACAAAGTTTTATCATTAAAATAAATTTAAACCTAATAAAAATTACCTTAATATGTTACCCCCAATAATGAAATACATATGTTTTACGGCAGGGTATTTTTAGGTCTGCACTACTCAGTATAATTTGCCACTATCACCAAAATTTATTTAAAAGGTATTTCAATAATTTTCTTTTGCTACTGTTTGTGCAGCTGCTTTATCATCAAAAAAGTTAACTAACCTTGCTTAAACGCGGTAGTGTTTTTTACGAACATCAGGTATGCTAAAGTCCCCATATTGCAGCTATTATTTGGGCACTGTTATTTTATTAAATTGGTTATATAAAAACTATGCAGCACATTTAAGATAACCTATAACCTCACAATGCACCATTACCGCAATGCAAGCGCTTAACTAATTAGGATAAACACAAACAAACAATTGTTGATAATTTAATGCAGTTAAGTTAAGGCCATTATCTCTGCCTCGGGTTACTGCCTGTTGCTCCATTTTAATAAAGTTTGCATTGCTTAACCCGCCAATAAATAACTGTAACCAATTGATAAATAATAATAGAAGCCAGCCAAGCAAGCCAGAAAGAAATTAGTATTTACATAAACCTTACATACGGTAGTGTATTTTTATAAGGACAAAGCATTGCATATGCAACTTTTTAATACTAAACTTACAAATACTTAAATTTTAAAAAATATGAAGCAAGCCATCAAAATTTCTGCCTGGCTCCTGCCTGTTTTATTTGCTGTTTTAATAATCTCCTGCCACACCAATAGTGTACCTCCATCAACTGAATTAATCAAACAACTTAATTTAAAAAGAGGAGATATAATATCCTGTGGCATGGCCGACGGGTAATTTGGTGTAATTGATTTTGATATGACTTGTGGTAAAAAGGTTAGGAAAGATTTTAACCTTGCTACAGCATTGTTACACTCTTTTGAATACGATGAAGCTGAAAAAGCATTTGCAAAAATTATTGATGAAACACCTGGCTGCGCTATGGCTTATTGGGGTGTTGCCATGTGCAACTTTCATCCTTTATGGCCCCCCCTACGCCAGCCGAACTTCAAAAAGGGAGCAAAGCAATTAACCTTGCAAAAGCTATCACAACAAAACCTGACCGGGAGGCCGGCTACATCAATGCTATTGGCTTATTCTATAAAGATTGGAATACAGTAGGCCATCAAGCCCGATGTGTGGCTTTTGAAAATGCAATGGAGAAACTACAGGCATCCTACCCTAACTATAAAGAAGCTGCTATATTTTATGCCTTATCATTAGATGCCGCCGCAAGCCCAACAGATAAAACTTATGTTAAGCAAAAAAAGCAGGGGCAATATTAGCAGCATTGTATAAAGCAAGCCCCAATCACCCCGCTATTGTACACTACATCATATACACGTATGATTACCCGGAACTGGCTGCCATTGCCTTGCCAGCCGCCAGAAAATATGCTGAAGTTGCTCCTTCATCAGCCCATGCGCTGCACATGCCCTCACATATTTTTACCAGGCTGGGCCTGTGGGATGATTGCATCCACTCCAATTTAAAATCTGTTGAAGCAGCAAGATGCTATGCGGAGGCTGCACATATTCTCAGGCATTGGGATGAAGAATTTTACGGGCTTGACTACCTTGTTTATGCCTACCTGCAAAAAGGTGAAAACGGCCTTGCTGAAAAACAAGTTCGTTACCTGGCAACCATCAATAAACCTTACTTTGTAAATTTTAAAGTAGCGTATTCTTTTGCGGCTATATCCTGCCGTTATGTGCTTGAAAATAAAAATTGGAAAGAAGCTGCGGCGTTAATAAAATATCCCGCAAATTTTTTATGGGATAATTTTCCGTGACAGGAAGCGATCATTCATTTTACACGCTTGTTAGGTGCCGTGCATAACAAAAACTTAACGGATGCATCATTTGAATTAGTAAAGCTCAATCAATTGCAGGATACATTACAAAAATAAAAAGACAGCTATAAATCTATGGAAGTAGCGATACAAATAAAAACTGGCGAGGCATGGATTAAACTGGCTGAAGGCAATGAAAAAGATGCGGTGGGTTTAATGGCACTTGCCGCAAGCATGGGAAGATAGTATAGGCAAGCATCCTGTAACACCAGGAGAAGTATTGCCTGCAAAGGAATTGTTGGCAGATATGTTACTGCAGCTGGATGAAAACCTAAATGCCTTGCAAGCCTACGAAGCAGTACTTAACAAATGCCCTAATCGTTTTAATAGTTTATATGGCGCGGCAAAAGCCGCAGAAAAATGCAGTAAGCAACAAAAGGACATTTATTATTACAAGCAATTATTATCAATAGTAGATACAGGAGGCTGTAACAGGCAAGAAATTACTGAAGCCAGGAAGTTTTTGGCAAAGGCTTAATTATTGTTACCTCTAGCTAAAATATTGCCAGCTGCTATTGTTTACAATCTAAATAATAGCATCATCTATGCTAAATTTATCGGGCAACCGAACAAGGTGTTTTTATCCTGTTCAAGTAGCCACTGTGTTAAGCTCTCTACTGCTTATAATCATTATCACTACTTATATTAGTTGTAAAAAAAACACGGCAGCAAAGAAAATCCGCCTTGATATTTTTATTACCAATGGATGGAGCCTTGCGCCCGTGGCTTATTTGCAATCATTGCCTTATTGTTTTACCATAGTGATTGGTCTTTCAATTTTACTTTGTGAGGTTGCACTTTGCGTCATCCTGAATCCATTGGCGTTACCTGTAGGGCAGTAATAATCAAGGGCATCTAAAGCTTCATTATAAGTGAGGTCATATTGCATCACGTTTCCGCTGGTAACCACATCTGCAGTACGATTATAAAAATCCCTGCTACCAATACCGCCAAAATTACCATACAACACATCTCCTTTATAGGTCCTTAATCCATCAAGGTTTTGGATAATGGTATAGCCATAATTTGTTTCAACCGCATAGTACCCACAGAGGTTATTACTATATACCACATCGCCACGCTCTTGCGAAAGCCAGTTTGGCCTGTTGTCATATATTTTCTCTTTAGCACAACTTGTAAATAAAACTGCCAGCAAAGCGGCTACAATTGAATATGTAAAAATCTTTTTCATGATTGATGTTTTTTATAATTAATAATTACAACAGTGAGACGGTAAGCAACAAGCTAAGTTTCCTTGCAATTTGTTAAAAAAAAGCTTTCAATACATACTTTTTTGGGGGATAAATTTATAACTTATACTCAATGTAGGCTACAGTTATGGCAGCATCTTTTATAACAATGTTTAGTATGAAAATGCAATGTCAGTAAATAATACCAAGCCATTGAGTTGAAAGGGGATGTATATTGTGGTTATGAACCAGCGCAGTAGGAAAGAGCCTCCATTACTGTGCCTGTTTTAATTAAAAATCTACTACGTGATATTACCTTCTCTCAATTTTTGTAATGTCGATGTAAAGGCCGTTACAATGGGTGGGGGTTATTTTGTAGTTTATTTTTACTGCTATCGGAAATTAAAAGTTGCCTAAACTAAACCCTGCGGGCAGCTGGCCAATTAAATAATAAGCGTCATTATTTATATTGAGAAGGTTGTCGATGATAATTTTAGTACCTCCACAACATGCACACATTTTTAAATCAAAACCTGTAATGGTTGCATTGCTCATAAATGTTTCCTCCTTTTTGCACGCGGTAAATACAATGGCTATCGAGGCAATTAAAAAGAAAAGTGCTTTATGTTTCATAACGTCATTTTAATATTGACAACAAAATAGCCAAAGAGGTTGCATAGTATTAGCAAATCTTTTGTCTGCCTGCGTGCTTGTGTATTAAATCAACCAGGTGCTTGCCTTCAGCCGTGTTACCCAATGTTACTAAGCTGCCGCATATAAAAAGCCATCCTAAATAATTAATCCTTAACGGGCCTTTTCTACATAAAATAAACGCTGGCACCACTTTGCAGCCATTGCCAGGAAGCTGCCATAAAGCCAGCCGTAATAAAGTTCCAATGGGTATAATATATGCAGTTGTTACAAGCATCAATTGTTTCCAGTAACAGCGGATAGCCCTCATGTTCCTAAAATGTAGGCATCACATTACTGCTACTTATTTTACAAGCTTCCTTAAAGGTATGTGCAAATTTAAAGGCTCCGGTAAAACCAAACTAACAGCGAGAATTAGGGCTTAAGCTGATACCATTAGTTGTACAGTTTAAGTAGCTACCCACTTTGCCAAACCGCCTCTTTGCCCAATATTAAATCTCCCCTCAATTGCATCAATCGCCCAATAATTAAGCGGGCTAGCTTTGTTTCGCTTTCTATAATCCAATGTAAATTAGTATATTGTGTATCCTAAACTAATACAGGCAATATGCAAATTAATATTGCCTGCTCAATTACGCATAAATTAAAGTCGCCTTTAGTAGTGTTATCATTAAACCCACCATTATTTTATTATGAAAAATAAATTCTTCCTCCTGGTATTTACCTGCTTGCTGTTGCAGGTTTGCAGTGCACAAACAGATAGCATTAGGGCGTATAAAAAAACTTCTGCCATGATACCAATGAGGGATGGTAAAAGGTTGTTTACGGTAATATTTTCTCCGGTTGGTGCCACACATGTGCTGCCCGTTTTGTTGCAGCGTACGCCTTACGGTGCCCATGGCAGCAGCCTGCCCGAAGATTCTACGCTGGATGTGCAAACTTTCGGAACCAACTTAAGTATAATGATGAAGGAAGGCTACTTTTTAGTGTTTCAGGATATTCGCGGAAAATATAAAAGCGAAGGCAAAATGGAAATTCACCAGCCCCTTATCCATGCCACACAAAAAGGGGCTATTGATGAAAGTACCGACACATGGGATACAGTGGACTGGTTGATGAAAAACCTTAAAGGCAATAGCGGCAAAGCAGGCCTCTTTGGCATTTCTTATGGCGGGTGGCTGGCGCTGGTAGGTGCTGTAGATCCTCACCCGGCGTTGAAGGCATCATCAGAGCAGGCTTGTATGAGCGACTTATTTTTGGGAGATGATTTCCATCACAATGGTGCTTTCCGTTTAAGCTACGGCATGGAATATTCCTATGAGCTTGAATTTGATAAAACAACAGACAGCGATTTTCCTTTTCCGCAATTTGACCTGTATGACTGGTACTTAAAATTGGGCCCGTTGAAGAATGTAAATGATAAATATTTTCACAATAAAATACCGACCTGGAATAATTTTGTGCAGCATCCAAATTATGATGCATTCTGGCAAAAAAATTCTCCCTTAAATTATGTGCCGCCTGCACAGATACCGCAATTGCATGTGGGTGGATATTACGACCAGGAAGACCTGAATGGCCCGCAACTAATGTACCGCCAAATGGAGAAAGATGATAAGGTCAATTATAACTACCTGGTGCTTGGCCCATGGAACCATGGGCAATGGGCAATGGGCAAAGGTGATAGTTTGGGGAAGATCTCTTTTGAAAGTGCAACATCTTACTGGTTTCAGGCATTGCAAAAAAAGTGGTTTGATTTTTACCTTAAAGGGATTGGCGATGGAAATTTTGAAGAAGCGTATTGTTTTCAAACCGGATCTAATCAATGGAAAACTTACGCTGCCTGGCCGCCTAAACAAGTTGAGTTACGTAAACTGTATGCAGTTGCAAATAATACAGCCTCCTTTAGTAAACCTGTTGCAGGCACAGGTTCAGTGTCCTATATCAGTGACCCGGCAAAGCCAGTTCCCTACCGTGCGCAACCTATTGAAGCCACTTATGGCACAGCAAGCCGGTGGTACTCATGGCAGGTGGAAGACCAACGTTTTGTATATTCCAGGCCCGATGTGATTAGTTTTTCTATGGATAAACTGAAAGATAATATTACCGTAGCCGGTGAAATTACCGCTCATCTTTTTGCCAGTACCAGCGGTACCGACGCAGACTGGATTGTAAAGTTGATTGATGTATATCCTGATGTGGACACAACAAGCCTTACCATGAGCGGATACCAGTTGCCGGTAACAATGGAAGTTTTCCGCGGAAGGTTCAGAAAAAGTTTTTCCAGTCCGGCCCCATTAACTCCAGGTAAGCCTGAAGAATTTGTGATAGGCCTCCATGACATAAACCACAGCTTTAAAAAAGGGCACCATATTATGATACAGATTCAAAGCACCTGGTTCCCCGTAATTGACCGTAACCCCCAAAAATATGTAGCCAATATTTTTGAAGCAAAAGAAACTGACTTTATAAAAGCTACACAAACTATTTATTGCAATAACCAATATGCCACGTATATAGAGTTGCCTGTTATAAAAGAATAAGTGCTAATAAAAAGTGTATTATTCGGCATATTTAAATTGTTACCACCTTTAGTATAAATATAAGCTTCGTAGGCGCAGGGCTCCGCTTTGTTGACTGCCGTCACCTAGCTTCGCAGCATTAAAGCCTTCAACCCTACTAAACGTATCCTTGTACTTTATAAATGTTGTGCTAGCTGATATATAAGCCATTCATAAATTTATAGCGATTGTTTGTTGGATGGAGTAGCAGCATAGAGCAAGATAGCTGGTGCCCTGCGCATAACGGGTAACAGATAACATAGTTCTAGTTCTTTTTGCCTTAACTTTTATTACCACAACTAATCCTATAACCTGCTCCATGGCCGGTGCCTCACCAACTACAGAAGCAGGCAACAACCTTGGCTGTAAAGAGCTTGAAAAAATAATGAACCATCCATGGAAGAAAGTATTTAAAATATAAAAACCTTTTAAAAATGACAAAACATTTTTAAAAGGTCTGTATAGGGATCACCCACAACTTATAAACTATCAGTACTTACCAAATCTTAATCCTGGTACTATCGCTTTTGTACATTTTATCACCTTCTTTGATGTTGAAAGCTGCATAAAATGGAACAAAATTCATTAAAGGGCCATTTACCCGCCACATAGCCGGACTATGTGGATTTGTATTTACCAACATACGCATACGCTGATCTTTTAATTTGGTTTGCCAAATTTGGGCAAACGATAAAAAGAACCGTTGATCAGGGGTAAGCCCATCAATCTTCACTGTATCTTTTCCTTGCCTTGTTAATTTGAATGCATCGTATGCGATTGCCACACCACCCATATCTGCAATATTTTCGCCGTTGGTTAATGCGCCCTTTACATGCAGGGTATCTAATACTATAAAACCGTCATACTGATTTGCAACTGCTGTAGTTTTTTCTTTAAATTTATTATTATCTTCTTTGCTCCACCAGTTTTTAAGGTTACCATCTTTATCATACTGTGCGCCCTGGTCATCAAAACCATGCGTCATTTCATGACCGATAACTACACCAATCCCTCCATAATTAATCGCATCATCTGCATTGGGATCAAAGAAAGGAAATTGCAAAATACCGGCCGGAAAAACTATCTCATTTACTGTAGGGTTGTAATACGCATTGATGGTAGGGGGCGTCATGCCCCACTCTGTTTTATCTACAGGCTTACTATTTTTTGATAATTCATATTGATATTCATTTTTTGCAGCAGATTGAAGATCTTCAAAAAAAGTATTCTTATTAATATCCACTTTGCTGTAATCGCGCCACTTATCAGGAAAACCAATCTTTTTAATAAAGGTGTGCAATTTTTCTTTTGCTTTTACTTTAGTACTGTCACTCATCCATGGCAGGTTATTAATCCTGCTTTCAAAAGATGTTTGTAAATTATTTACTAAATCCAGCATGCGTTTTTTCGCATCAGCCGTAAAATATTTTTTAACGTATAATTGGCCCAGCGCCTCGCCTAAAGTATGGTCTGTTACATCAACCATCCTATCAGCCCTTGGCTTCATTATCTGTTGGCCAGTAAGCGTTTTTCTATATAAAAAAACAGCATTTACAAATGGAGAACTTAAAATATTTGCGTAGTTATTTAAAGTATGTGCTTGCAGGTAAGCTTTCCAGGAATCGATAGAAGCAGTTTTTAAAAGTTCATCTAATTTATTAAAAAAAGCGGGTTGCTGAACGTTAATTGTATCTGCAGATACACCCATTGCCATCAAGGTATTTTTCCACCCAAATACAGGCATTTGCTTATTTAAAACCGCAACGGGCAACTTATGATAATTACTTTGTGGGTCGCGCAATTCAATATTAGTCCTATGGCTGCCCGCTAGTTGTTTTTCAAGTTCATAAGTTAGCAACATCTTTTTAGTTGCTAAAGTAGTATCGTCTCCCGCCAGCATAAATAGTGTGGTTAAATAAGATTGATAGGCCTTAACTACATCTAACGTTGCGGCATCTGATTTAAAATAATAATCCCTATCCGGAAGCCCTAAACCACTTTGAGAATAAATAGCAATATTTACGGCACTATTTTTATCATCGGCACCAAAAGATTGTTCAAACAAAATTCCGCGATCCATTGCCTGTTGTTCTGTTACAAATTTTAAAACACCTGCTGCATCCTTTACAGCTGCTATTTGCGCCAGATAAGGTTTAACAGGATCTAGTCCACGTTTTTCTATTGTGGCCGAATCCATAGCGGCTGCATATAGATCGCCTACTTTTTGTTCAATACTTCCTGCGGCACTACTAGTTGTAGAAATACTGTCTAGTATACCTTTCAATCTTATGCGGGTACTATTTTGCAGGTTTTGAAAAGATCCTACACCATTTTCTGTTGAAGGAATTTTTACTGAATCGTACCATTTTCCATTGGCATACATAAAAAAGTTTTCTCCGGGGCTTACTGCAGAATCCAATGCAGCTGCAGATAGAAACTTTTGTTGAGCAACTGTTGGCTGCTTACAACTTTCAAACACCATTATAGCGCCAAGAATACTTATTGTAATTAATATTTTGTTCATTAGTAATAAATTGAGTAACTAAATTAAGACTATAATTAATAATGCGGGAAGTAATATTTAAAAACAATCCTGATATCTTTTACCGTTCAGGAAATGTTAAAAGAATTTACCCTACAATTAAAAAAATTAAACAGTTCAAATCATACTTTTCTATTTTCATGTATTTGTGCCTGTAGCTAGTGGTCACCAAGCACTTTAAGAATGGCTAGCCGCTTTTAGTTGTCAGCGTTTGCTAGTTTAAGGTTGGCAAGGCATCGAGCCTAGCGGTAAAGTATTTCACAATGATAAACTATCCAGGGAAGCAGTTTTTCAATTTGACTTTAGGACAAGGGTTTGACCGACATTCCTTGCTTTCTCACACATGAGCAGCCTTCACCGGATAAAAAGAGCAAACCATAGACCAGGTATTAAAAGTTAAATACTTTGTACCATACTATTTATTAATAGAAGCAGGATTTGTAATCAATATGTAACCAAAAAGTACCGCAAATATTAAATACGTAATGGTACATAGCCAAAGGGATATATAATTAGTATTGTGTAAAAGCAATTTTATTAAAGCAAGTGCGCCAATAAGAAAATGCGTAAAGTTGCCGATAGCAACAGGTTTGCTATAAATACCCCTAATTAAATTTGCTTTCGCCGTCCAATTTAACATTGCGAAGCCAAAGTATAAAGCACCTAAAACCTGGAAGACGATGGGCGTGGATCCGGAAAATTTAAAAAGTGAGAAATCTCCTGCGGTAAAAAAGAAAGAGCAATTCCTGTCGCTCCCAAAATAATTGCACTTATTGTCATTAGTAGCTTTGTATTCATTTTCTTTTGTTTTGCTTTTTAAATTATAGTATTAGGTATCAATACCGTTAAGTTAAGCGGTTTTTGAACCAAAGCGGCCAAACTCCCCTCTCCTTTGTAGTGGGGCTTGGGGTGAGGTAAAATACCGGACAACCCAAAACTTAACGGCATTATATTAGGTATATTAAATCAGGCGCAGGGCTCTGGCGTGTTGCCAGATGTTACTAAATTCCGCATATTAAAAACCACCTAAAATAAATAGTATTAATCCACCTTTTCTATCCGTAAAATAACATTTGTCTACCATTGCGCGATAACCCTACTACAGTTATCTTACTGTATTTTACTTTACATCAAATATACTGCTAACCTATTAACATAATAGCCTTAGTTGCATGGGGTTACAGCCTGGAGCCTGTACAATACTAATTTTTGCATACAAAACAATATGCATAACCTTACCAATGGAGGGTGGTATCAACTACGCAGTAATAGCACCAACCTTAGCTGTAAATAGCATCATAATTTATAACCCAGCCAGGGAAGCAGTTACGGCAGTTCAGTTTATTAAATTTGCCTGCCATCTATAAATTAAATATCTTTATATATATAATTAATTAATAATCATATATGAAACAAATATTTATTTTTTCTATTGTTGCATTATTTACAATGAATGCCTTTGCACAACAAAAAATATTTATACAAATACCAAATATTCCAGGTGAGTCTACTGATGCTAATCACCGTG
>JANXVN010000256.1 GCA_025351645.1 Ferruginibacter sp. | reverse complement strand
CGCCTATATGGCCTGCAATGGCTAAAGCGCCTGGCTGATGCAGGTATTGGGTGTATAGAGTAATGTCTGCCTGTGTAACCTGCTCAATAAACGGGCAGGCAAAAATATTATGCTGCCATATAATAAAATCGGCACAAAGCTGTACACCACCATATTCGGCCATTTCTGCCCGCCATAGGCATTGCGCATCAAACAATTTTTTTTGCCGTATTATTTCAAAATGCCTGAAGGCGAGTTCAATCTACTTTAGCCAGCGCATTCATTTTTACTAGCATCTTTATCAGTCTGCATGTGCCATAATACTTTCTGGTCTATATACTTGCTTAAAAAAATTTCTACTGATGCGGGGTCGTAGCCGTGTAGTAATTTTATAATACCGGCATTGTTTATTAATTCATCCAGCCAATATATTTTTTGTTGGGCAACAGACAGCCGGGGATTTGAATTTTTGCCATTCATAGTTATAGTTTATATATTGGATGTTTTTTGCGCAAGGTTAATTGCCAGGCTTTTATTCTATACTTAAAGCTGTGCAATAAATCTTCAAAGCGTACTTAAACAAATTTGGTATTTATTTTTGAAGCTTATTAATTTGTAATATATTTCTACACTTTACACCAAATAAATACTACGCGGGAGCAGCTATAAAGTCCGGCCATAATAGCGATGGATGAAGGGTAAATTAAGTTTGGGCAAGGCTTTTGTTGCTACAAAAGTGCCGCGTTAAAGCAAGGCTATTTTATTTAAGGCAGCAAGGAAATGTAATTATTGCATCGACTGCTAATTAGAAATACCAAAGTATATTTATTATTTAGCTTTGTTGCCCTGTCGAATAAATACTACACAATTTTAAGCATTATGGCTACAATGTAATGTTTGCCACATCAGTAAATTTGTTGTTTGATTATCTACAAAATTTTAACATCAGCTTATTTAAGGACGAATCTAGTACTTACAACAACTTCCGCCAGATATTTTTTTCTTGTTGGGATAATTTATTATTAAGGCCTAAAAAATTGTAATGAAAATTATATTTACCGGCGATTACCTATCGTACGAATTCAGGTTAAAATGTAATAAAAACCTACAATTTTTATTATGGAGAGAAAGAGTACTTTATGAGCAAAACGAATTTACTGTTGAAATGCAAGCTGCTAACTGTATGATAGTTTCGTTTTGTATAGTTGCCAACAACCCTGTTGTAGTAAAGGAACTTAATGAGCTGCTGGATAAGAATATTGATTTTATTACCTCTTGAATTTAATTGCTAAAATTTTATTTGCTGCTTTTTAAAACATTTAGATAAACTATCTAGTTGTTGTAATCCATTCCTTTAAAGAGATGTTTGAGGGTCTGCCTTAGTGCATACTTAATTAAAAATGTTATCTTAGTTTTATAATATACATGTATGAAACAACAATGGATAACTGGTATCAATTTTGTAAGATGCTTACTGGCAGGGCTTTTCCTTTGCTTCTCTGCAAATACTTTTGGGCAACAAAAATCTAACGACCATATTTTTCCATCAGCGGCAACAGCACAACCTTTTATTGATTTTGATTCCAAAGGTTTTCTTATTAATGGCAAACGTACTTTTTTAGTGTCTGCAGGCATGGAGTACGCGAGGGTGCCCCACGAGCTTTGGCACGATAGGCTGCTGCGTTTAAAAAGAGGTGGTTTTAACTGTATAGAGGTATATACATTTTGGGATTTTCACGAACCTCAGGAAGGTCGTTTTTCTTTTAGCGGCGACCATGACCTTGGCCTGTTTTTACAGCAAGTGCACGAGTTGGGCATGTATGCTATTTGCAGGGTTGGCCCTTATTACTGTGCGGAATGGGTTAATGGTGGCTTTCCGGAATGGCTGCGTTTTAAGCCTGATGTACAGGTAAGGCAGGATAACCCGGCGTTTATGAAGTGCGTCAATAACTTCTTTGATACTTTGTACCCAGTAATATTTAAACAACAAATCAACCATGGCGGCCCGGTAATAATGGTGCAGTTAGAAAATGAGCATCCCGATAGTTGGGGTACCTATATACCAGATGGCTACTTCCGTAAGTTACAAGAAAAAGCCGTGGCAAAAGGGCTTGAAGTACCTTATTTTTTTAGCGGGCTCCACCATAGCAGTGATCCTGCCGGGGATGACGCGCTGGATAATCCTACCAGGCCTAACCCATGGTTTTCAACCGAGTTTTGGAGTGTTTGGTACACCAGTTATAGCTCTGGCATAAAGGAAGCCGATATGTACGAAAGGCGTACCATGAAAATTATTGCGCATGGTGGCAATGGCTACAATTATTACATGGCCCACGGGGGTACAAATTTTGGGTACACTAATAATAACGAAGATGCGGCCAGTTACGATTATGGTGCGGCAGTAGGGCAGGCAGGCGACCTTCGCCCAATATATTATAGCTTTAAAAAGATGGGCTTATTTGCTCAAAGCTTTCAGGATGTTTTAGAGAATAGTACAGATGCCACGCTTGCCTACAAAGGTTTTACAGCCGATACTGCTTTAAAGGTTTCTGCAAGGCATAGCATAGCAGGGGATATTATTTTTCTTGATAACCCTTCATCATCTACCAAAAAAAATATCGTAATAACTACTAACGGAACTGCCGGGCGCTTTACAGATACGGTTGCCTTAATGCCTCAGCAAATATTGCCGGTAGTGCATAATTTTGATTTAGGCAATGGACTAAAATTAGATTGGTGTGCCACAAAAATATTCGGCATTTGTAAACAAGGCGCAACTACTTCTATTGTTATTTATGGCGAACCTGCCACTACTGCCAACATGATTTTTTCTGCTACAGCTAGTGTAAAAATTCTAGCCGGAAAAGAAGGGATGGCATCCTCAAAAAAAATGATAAAGCTGCACACAAATTTTACTGCCAATTCACCGGTAGAATATAGTTTTATAAGCGATGGCCAAACAATCCGCATTATTGCCGTAAGTACCCAACTGGCAGGCCGTACCTGGTTTGTTCAAAATAAAAAAGATAAATATGTAGTTATCGGCCCGGCTTACGTGGGAGATGTAATTGTGAAAAATAGTACCTGTACAATCGAAACAGAAGAGCCATGGCTGAATAAAAGAAATTTACCTACAAGGATATATGGCAGCAGTTTTAGTACTATCCTTAAAAAAGAAAAATCAACTAACAGCCTGCATTTACAAACGGTAAAGCTTGGTGACTGGAAAGCTAAAGATGCCGCTATTTTTGCTGCTGCTAATTATAATGATATTGCTTGGAAGAAAACAACGGAACCGTTACAAATGGGCGCTGATGGCGATTTATCTGCAGATGCCTGGTACCGCACTGATGTTACGATAGATACTGCCGGCGCATATACATTGGCTGTGCAAGGTGCAGATAGGGCCACTACTTTTGTTGATGGAAACCTAGCTGGCAAAGCCGATATCAGCAATGCAGAAATAAGCTATGATTTTTCTAAAGGAAAACATACACTCGCTTTTTTTACGGCACATGATGGGCTGGATAAATTTTTTGGTGTTTTAGGGCCAATCAATAACATCGACCAAAAGGGCTTGTATGGCCCTGCCTCTTTAAAAAAAGGTGCCAGTACTGCAAAAGCCAACCTTACTGACTGGCATTTTATAAAAGTAAATAATTTGCAGGATGCAGATAAAGCAATACCTGCACTTACGGATACTGGTTGGGCAAACTATACAATTGGCCAGGATGCTTTTGCCCACCAGCAAGGCTTTGGATGGTTCGCAACTTCTATACCCATGCCGCCTCCAATCATTACAAAAATAACCATCAACTTTAAAAGCACAGATGAAAATGCTACTATATTTATTAATGGAAATAAGATAGTAAGGCACGAAGGGTGGAACCAGCCTTTTACTATATCGGTTGATAATGCAGCAGTAAAAAGCTGGCCTATGCAATTGGCGGTATTTATAGAGAACTACAGTAATAACGGCGGCATAGATGGCGCAGTACGTATTAGCTACAACGAAATTTCTACACCGTTAACTGCCTGGCGTATGATGGGCGGCACTGGCGATGTACAAAAATTAGGTAGCTGGAAAGCTGTTGATAGCAGCCATCAGATTGGCCGTCCCGCTTTTTATCAAACAGATTTTAAAATTGTACAATTGGGCAGTAAAAACGACTATCCGATATGGCGGATTGCCACCACAAGTTTGGGGCATGGCTCCGTTTGGATAAACGGGCATAACCTCGGGCGTTACCCGGAAAAGATTGCAGCACCTGGCTTATACATACCCGAGTGCTGGTTAAAAGCGGGCAGCAATAATATGATAACCATTTATGATGAAGATGGTAAAAGCCCGGCAGCAGTAACTATAACGCCGGAGGCCGCAGCAAGTAGGGAGGTAGATAAGGCAACTTTTAAATGGTAGGTTTGATGTTGCAGATTAAGTAATTGAAATGCTATTAAAACATATTGTAGCTACATCCATTTCCTGGTCTTTTATCCTAAATAATTTTGCATTTTTTTTATTTAAAAAGATAAAGAGCATTTTCTATTAAGCCATGAAAGTAACGTTGCCTTGATTTTCTGTAAGTAGGAAATGTTATTTTAATGCCGCCTAGTAATTTGTAACTGCTTTATGTATTTGATTGTGAGGCGTAAGTTTTCCCAAAATTTTTACTTACAGTAGCGGTACTGGCTATACCTACTTTTATTGCTAAAATAATATAGGGGGCACCTTTCATTTAAATTTAAATGGAACGCTCAGCGCATATCAAACAGGTATTATTGTATGATGTGAAAATTAATTCCTACGCATTTTATTTAACCGGGTTATAGTTTGCTACCTTTTTTTATATTACGGCAAAACCAATCATAAAATTATACCGCATACGCATGGGCCATACAATTATACACACACTCACCTGGAAGAAAGTTTATCTCCAACCTTCAGGCAATACAACTACATTGTAAATGAAGCACCGAAAATGTACTTATTTTTTCTTCTCACTTATCAAACCCTAAAATGAAAGCAACCACCAATTTGATGGGCAATAAAATTGTCTGTGAAAACCTGGTTTTTCTTTAGTTAATCCTGGTTGCCTCTTGTACCGCCACACAAAAAAATACAAAAAGTAGTAAAGCTTTAAAAGTTGAACTGTATGAAAATGCGGATGGTACTTTAGAACTTAAAAATAAGTTCGGTTCGGAGATAGCTGTAAAAATAAGCGTGGGGAAACTTCCGGGTTTAGGATAGTGCCCGAAATTTTATCTGAACAGGATTTGGGAGATTCTATAATTTATAAGGCCGCCCTTCATGTTACCCTCACTAAAAATAATATGATTGGTAAAGCGCTTCCTGATTTTAACCTGAGTGATATTGATGGAAAGCTTGTTAAGCTGGCAGATTTAAAAGGCAAGCCGATTATTATTAATTTATGGTTTGCGCAATGCCCGCCTTGTATTGCTGAAATGCCAACATTGAGTGTAATAAAAGAAAAGTATAGTAGCACGGACATTCAATTTCTTTCAATGACGTATGAGACTAAGGAAGCTGTAAAAAAGTTCTTGTAAAAAACGAAAATAAATTTTAGGATTATACCGGACATTGGTGATTATAAAGAAATATTAGGCTCTAATTCCCCACAAACAATTTTTGTAAACCGGCAAGGCATCATTACTGATATACAGAATGGTTTAATACCCGCCTATGACAAACAGTTGAAAAAAACTTCAGAACAAATGGATGCTACAGGATTTATTAATTCTTTAAATGCCATTAAATAAAATCTACCTTAAATCAAACGAGCTTTGTTTGTTTTAAATAATAGGTTTATTAAAGCCCTGATATAGCCTTAATGCATGTATGGATTGTAAAAATTAGGCACGCTGGTTATACCGGCAATACACCAAATAAAAGTGCCCCGCATTTACTGCAGGGCACTTAAAATTAAATAGTAAAATCCTTTACTATAAAGTAGCCATATCAATTACAAACCTATACCGTACATCGCCTTTCACCATCCTGTCGTAAGCGGCTTGTATATCTTTTATATCGATAATTTCTATATCGGATACAATATTGTTAGCTGCGCAATAATCCAGCATTTCCTGAGTTTCAGCAATACCACCAATGCCGGAGCCGGCAAGGCTTTTACGCCCACCTAATAAGCTGAACGCTTCTATCTGCGCAGGTTCTGGAGGTACGCCAACACAAATATGTATTCCATTGGTCCTTAGTAATCCAAGGTACATATTAAAATCGTGCGGTGCCGAAACAGTATCTAAAATAAAATCGAATGTTCCTTTTGCCGCTTCTAGCTGTGCAGGGTCTGTAGTAACTACAAAATGATGGGCCCCTAATTTTTTTGCATCTTCTTCTTTTTTGGGAGACGTGCTTAACACAGTAACTTCAGCGCCAAAAGCAACACCAAACTTAACGGCCATATGCCCTAGCCCGCCTAAGCCAAGTACAGCTAATTTATGGCCTTTGCCAACCTTCCAATGTTTTAATGGTGAGTAAGTAGTAATACCTGCGCACAATAATGGTGCTACTGCGGCAAGGTGTAATTTGTCGGATATGTGCAACACAAAATCTTCGTTAACAACAATGGTATTTGAGTAACCGCCGTATGTTGGGGTTTTACCATCTTGCTCAACACCGTTGTACGTTTGCGAGCTACCTTTTAAGCAATACTGTTCAAGGTCTTGCTTACAGTTTTCGCAAACACGGCAAGAGTTTACCATACAGCCAGTACCAGCTATATCGCCTACCTTAAATTTAGTTACATGGCTGCCTACTTTTACAACTTGGCCAACAATTTCGTGCCCTGGCACCATCGGAAATATACCCGGGAACCAATCGTTTTTTATCTGGTGCAGATCAGAGTGGCAAACGCCACAATAAGTGATATCAAATTGCACATCATTTGCCCCAACCTCCCGCCTGTCAAATGTCCAGGGCGCTAAAGGAGTGGTCTCGTTTTGGGCTGCATATGCTTTAGTTTCAATCATGGTAAAAATTTTTTTTAAGTGATCGTTGTTTGTAATTAGAGATTTATTTTTGCAAATATACAATCATACGCTTAAGGGTGCTGTAAAGTTCGCAATATGGTATTATTATTTTGAAGGATAGGGAAAGATTAAGCCATTAGGGTACAAAAGCACTAGTTGATGCTCCAGATTTTCAAGCACAAATTCTCTTTTGAATAAGCTTTTAATTGAATAACGTGGTAACCGCAAGCTATCCCTCAATAAAATAAGTTATCCAGTATTTAAACAATTGGCATGGCTGCTGTATTATAGGTAGTAAATTACCAGTATGAAATTGTATATACCTACCTCTTTTATTCTTATTATACTGGGTTTTGTTCAATGCAATGCCCAACAAAAAACTGGTGTTATAAAACCGGTGCAAAACAGTGCGTACACTTATTTAACCGCCACTGCGGATGGAATTGGAAAATTTTACCAAGGCAGGGAAATTGCGCATGTAATGGGTGCTACTGGGGGCGACTGGCTTGAAAGGGATACCCGGAGCGAGGAAGAAAATACCAACAAAGCCATAGAAAAGATAACCCTCCCTGAAAATGGAGTTGTGGCTGATATTGGCGCTGGTACTGGCTATTATAGTTTTAAGCTTTCGGCTAAAGTGCCTAAGGGCAAAGTGTATGCTGTAGAAGTGCAGGATGAATTTATCAGTTACCTTAAAAATAAAAAACGTACCCTCAATGATAGTGTCGTGCAAGTAATAAAGGGGAGTTTTATTTCGCCAAACCTGCCTGACAATAGTATTGACCTGGCCATAATGGTAGATGTTTACCACGAATTAGAATATCCGCAGGAAATGCTGCGTTCAATTAGTAAGGCACTTAAAAGCAATGGTAAAATTTTACTGATAGAGTACCGTGGAGAAGACCCTGCAATTGCTATAAAGGCACTTCATAAAACAACGGTTGCTCAGCTTGATAAAGAGCTTGGCGCCAATGGGCTTAAATTAAATTATCGGGGCGAATTCCTTCCTATCCAACACTTTCTATTATACGAAAAAAAATAGGCAAAGTTGTAAACTGCCAATGTAGCCCTTGTAAAAACATGTAAATTTTGCAGGGTCAAAACTAGCGGCTATACTTAATTGCCATTTGCAAATTTATCTGCCATTTTATTTATCGCACTATCTGACAAGGCTGGGTTGCCATCTTCAATAACTATCCTGTAAAGAAAGGTTATGCTTTTACCTTTTAAAAGCCGAAGGTTTTTAAATGATTGCCCATTGGTAAATACCTTTTCCCCCAATGGGTTAGCGGCAAATAAACCATAGCCACGCGCATGCCAAAAAGTAGGGTAATTAAAATTTGCCGGATGGTCAATAATCACAACTGTTACAATGCTATTATTTATTTTACCGTACACTTTGCACCATCTTGCCCGGGTGCTCCAGGCACTATCGCCTTGCTTGCCTTCACTGGTAATATAGTTGCCGTTAGCAATGGTATCCGCCCCGGCTTTTACTATTGTTCTGTTGCCTTTATCATCTTTAAATTCCTTGTCTTTTATAATTGGTATTTGCAAGGCATGTGCCAGCCGCATACCGAGCATGCCATCTTTTGCATCTGTAAAAGTTATGGTGGTATCTGCTTGTAAAATTGTTTGTCTGGTTATAATACGTTGGTTAAGTGTACCGCTAAATGTAAAATTGGTTGTCTCTTGCAACAGTACTTTATTTTGCTGGTTTACCCAGTTTGCATGGTAGGCTAATTTTGCAGTAGTGCCGTTGGTAGTTTCTAAAATAC
>JANXVN010000308.1 GCA_025351645.1 Ferruginibacter sp. | reverse complement strand
CAAAAATATGCCGCAAATTTAAACTTACTCAATTATGTAAACATTTATTGATAAATCAATACAGTTGATAAAATATTGTATATAATAAGATAATTACAATAAATTGTATTTTTGCTTAATCAAACAAATAGTTATTTTCCTTTACAAGTAAACTTTAAGTGGGAAGGGAATGATTATTGCAACCTATCCAATACAAAAACCTTGAAATCTTTTATGAAAAAGACCATACTGATCTCCACTTTTTTAATTTTCACTTACCTGGTACAAGCCCAGCGGATGAGTTTTACGACCTTTGCAGGCGTTGCCAATTACCAGGGCGAACTTCAAGATAAAAAATTTACTTTTCAACAATCCCACCCTACATTGGGTATTGGGCTGGCTTACGAAATAACAAGCCATTGGTCGGCAACAGCCAGCCTTAAATTTGGTAAAATTGAAGGTAATGATGCTACCTCCATTCAGATTGCCCGGAACCTAAATTTTACAAGCCCCATAACTGAGTTTCAATTAGGGCTGGAGTATGATTTGTTCGATTTAGAGGAGCGTAGCGTAACCCCATTTATTTTTGGAGGCATTGCGGTTTTTCATTTTAACCCTTCCACCATAGATTCAGCAGGCAATAAAGTAGCCCTTCAGCCTTTAGGCACAGAAGGGCAGGGCTTTTACCTGGGCCGTAAAAAATATGCCCTTACACAACTTTCTATACCAATGGGCGGTGGGCTTAAATTCGCTTTAAACGACAATATTAGGTTAGGTGTAGAAGTAGGATTTAGAAAAACATTTACTGATTACCTGGATGATGTAAGCACCACTTATGCGGACCGCACTTTGCTGATAGCCAACAATGGCGCCCTTGCAGCACAGGTTGCATTTAGGGGCGACGAGTTAAAAACAGGGCTGTCATACCCACCGGTCAATACCATCAGAGGCAATACAAAAACTAAGGATTGGTACTATTTCACTGGCGTTTCGCTTAGCTTTCGTTTAGGCACCGGCGATGGCAACGGTGGCGGAAAATATAAAACTGGCTGCCCAGTAAACGTGCGTTAAAAGCTAAACTCATAACTCCTAACTCATAACTTATAACTTATAACTAGAGTGTGCGCCCCTTCGGCCGGGCTATTCACTCCAATCTTTTTTTGCGGGCGGCCCGACAAAAAAAGAATTTCCGTTGCTATCCCAGTCCGAACCGGTTCATCCGGGCGGGCCTGGCGCTTCAATGCCCTAAGTATTATTTAATTAAACAACGAAATAATTGAACAGTAACGCCCTCATAAACTATTCTCCCATATTAGTGTTTACATTTACATAGAAACAAAACACGGATGGCATATAAATCTTTAGAGGAATGTTTGCTGCATTTAAAAGTAACAAACCAACTAGTAACAATAACAGAAGAAGTTGATACCTATCTGGAAATGGCCACCATACATTTACGGGTGCATGAAGCTGGTGGCCCGGCCTTGTTATTTGAAAATGTAAAAGGCAGTAAATTCAGGGCAGCCTCCAATATTTTTGGGACTCTGCAACGCAGTAAATTTATTTTTAAAGATACTTTGGCGGTAGTGCAGCAGCTAATCGAGCTAAAAGATGATCCTATAAAAGCGATCAAGCAACCCATAAAAAACTTTGCGGCAGGGCTGGCCGCGTTCAAGGCATTGCCGTTAAAAAACCCTGCAAATAAACCCGTATTATTTCAACAGGTCAACATTGAAGATATACCATTGATACAGCATTGGCCAATGGATGGAGGCGCTTTTGTAACCCTGCCACAGGTGTACACCGAAGATATTGACAAGCCTGGCATAATGAATGCCAACCTCGGCATGTACCGAATACAACTTTCAGGGAACGACTACAAATTAAATGAAGAAATCGGGCTGCATTATCAATTGCACCGGGGCATAGGCGTACACCAAAATAAGGCCAATAAAAAAGGGCAGCCGCTTAAAGTAAGCATATTTGTAGGTGGCCCGCCAGCACATAGCGTAGCAGCCGTTATGCCATTGCCCGAAGGCATCAGCGAAATGACCTTTGCAGGCTTGTTAGGCGGCAGAAGGTTTAGGTATGTGTATGTAGATGGTTACTGCATAAGCACCGATGCTGATTTTGTAATTACAGGCGAAGTACACCCCGGAGAAAATAAACCCGAAGGCCCGTTTGGCGACCACCTTGGCTATTACAGCCTTACTCATCCGTTCCCTGTATTAAAGGTACATAAAGTTTTTGCCAGAAAAAATGCCATCTGGCCATTTACCGTAGTAGGCCGCCCACCGCAGGAAGATACCAGCTTTGGGCAGTTGATACACGAAATTACCGGCACTGCTTTACAAGCAGAAATACCCGGCTTAAAAGAAGTAAATGCTGTTGACGCAGCCGGCGTACACCCGTTGCTGTTAGCCATTGGCAGCGAAAGGTACACGCCCTTTGCGCCTGCACAACAACCGGCAGAAATACTCACTATCGCCAACCATGTTTTAGGTACGGGGCAATTAAGCCTTGCCAAATTTTTATTTATCACAGCTACTGATGATGATACAATTTCTACCAATAAAATACAACCATACCTTAACTATATTTTACGGCGCATCAACCTAAAAAGGGATATTCATTTTTACACCAATACTTCTATTGATACATTAGATTATTCTGGTACCGCGTTAAATACAGGCAGCAAAGTGGTATTGGCAGCCTATGGAGAAACAATCAGGGATTTAGCCACGGATATGCCAGCTTGTTTAAAACTGTTGCAGGGCTTTGATTATGCTACAATGGTAATGCCTGGCGTTATTACTTTGCAAACAAAAATTTTTACAACTTATGAAGCTGCAACGAAAGAAATGGACATGCTCAACGAGCTTTTAAAAGATAAAAAGGAGGAATTAAAAGAAGTGCCTTTTTTGATTGTTTGTGATGATGCACGCTTTGTTGGCGAAACGCTTCACAATTTTTTATGGGTTACCTTTACCAGGTGCAACCCATCGCACGATATGTATGGTATTGATAGCTTTACCAGTAACAAACACTGGGGCTGCAATGGGCCCCTGGTATTTGATGCAAGGATAAAACCACACCATGCGCCGCCTGTTATTAAAGATGCTGCCACAGAAAAAAAGATTGACAAATTATTCAACAAGGGAGGCAGCCTGTACAATGTTTTGCCTTAAATAATTTATTAAAATATGAAACTGATAAAAATTTTACCCTTACTGATTATTTTTTTTAGTTGCAAAGCGCAGCCCATACCATCAGCGCTCATCATTAATTTTGATGACAACAGCCTGTTATGGCAGGTTAGCGGAAACGGTCTCCAGCAACCATCTTATTTGTTTGGCACTTTTCATTTAATGTGTAAAGATGATATACATTTTAGCGACCAATTGAAGGTTGCAGTTGGCCGTGCCGATAAAGTGTATATGGAAATGGACATGGACGACCCTGCCACCATGTTAAGCGGCCTATTTTTGATGAACATGAAAGATAAAACTTTGCCGCAATTATATACAGCAGCGGACTATAAAAAAGTAGGCGTCTTTTTTAAAGATTCTTTGGGCATATCGTTAACGACTTTACAAAAGATAAAACCGTTTTTTTTAGAGGCAATGATGTACCCTAAAATGATGCCTTGCAAAACTATATCTGGCGTGGAAGAAGAATTGTTGAAGGTTGCCAAGCTGCAAAAGAAAGAAATAAAAGGCTTTGAAACAATAGAATTTCAGGCAGGCATATTTGATAGCATACCTTATGAAGAACAGGCTAAAGAATTATTAAAATCCATTGATAGCCTGGCTAACAACAAAAAGGAATTTGACACCATGATGAATGTGTACAAGAGCCAGCGCGTGGGCGAAATAGAAAACTTGTTCAGCAAAAGCGAGTCTGGCATGGAAGCGCACAAAGATATTTTATTGGATAACCGTAATAAAAATTGGGTAGGGCAACTAAAAACAATTATGAAGACTGACAAAGTTTTTGTTGCGGTTGGCGCGGGGCATTTGGTAGGCAAGCAAGGCCTGATAGCTTTGTTGCGTAAAGAAGGTTATACGGTAAAGCCGTTATTGAATAAGTAGATAAAAAATAGGTACAAATAAAAATGCCGCTATTTAAAAAGCGGCATTTTTTATAAAAGATGTTTGTATTAAAATTGTTCCAGCTTGCTAAAGAAAAAGTCGCCTTCTATTAATGCGTTGGCATCGCTATCGCTACCGTGGATGGCGTTTTCGCCAATTGAGGCTGCAAATAATTTACGGATGGTGCCCTCAGCAGCTTGTGCCGGGTTGGTGGCGCCAATTAGTTTCCTAAAATCTTCTACGGCGTTGTCTTTTTCTAATATGGCTGCTACAATTGCGCCGCTGCTCATAAACGCTACAAGTTCGCCGTAAAAAGGCCTTTCTCTATGCACTGCATAAAACTCGCCCGCTTTGTCGGCAGAAAGATGGAGCATTTTCAATGCTGCTATCCTAAAGCCTGCCTTGTTTATTATTTCTAAAATGGCACCGGTGTTGCCTTTCTTAGTTGCATCCGGTTTTATCATGGTGAATGTCCTGTTGCTCATATTGTTTATTTTTCGCCGTAAAGATAGAAAGTTTTTAGTGTAAGCGTTTATTATTGCAAACATTTTAAAATATTGCATGGCAGGTTATCATAAACCGCTAATACTGTTGGTTTTGAAGCGCCAGGCCCGCCCGGATGAACCGGTTCGGACAAGGATTAAAACGCCCGCCCGGATGAACCGGTTCATCCGGGCGGGCCTGGCGCTTCAAAACCAACAGTATTAGCGGTTTATGATAACCTGCCATGCAATATTTTAAAATGTTTGCAAT
>JANXVN010000264.1 GCA_025351645.1 Ferruginibacter sp. | reverse complement strand
AAAAAGGTTTTTACCAAATAATCTTTTCGTTTATAGCACTAATCTAACATCCATTTAATTTATAATTATCTCCTTTAATATAATCTGGCTACTGAAAATTAGGTACTACAGTCGCAACAAATCAATCATTATAACTGCACTACAATAATTCAAAAATTATAGTAAAACCTCTTCTAAATAAAAATGCTAAGAATGAAATTATTTTCATCCTTAGCATTAATTAAAAAAACGATACTAGTTATTATTGTTCTTATTGTATTCCCTTATCTACTTTGCTCATTTACATCTTTGCGTGAAAAAAGTTTTTTACAAACAAGCAATTATTTTTCTTATCTCATCTTCATCCGCCAAATAAACCTTCCCAAAATCGCTTACCAAAGTATTAGCAAACTGCATAGTATCTGCAACCGTATTTTTAGCAGAGCCATGAAATTCTTTTGCACCAGTTTGCTGTAATAATTGTTTAATGTTGGTAGCGTTTATGCCAGCGCCCGGCATAATAATAATCCTGTCACCGGCAAGTGTAACCAGTTCATTCAGCAGCACAGTTCCTTCTGGTGCACCAGTTTTTTGCCCGCTTGTCAATATCCTTTCGCAGCCAGTACTTATAATATCTTCCAAAGCTTTGTAAGGGTCGGGCGTATTATCAAATGCACGGTTGCAGGTTACGCCCATGGGGTAAGCCCATTCAACTATTTGCTTAAGCCTGTCTGTGTCCATGCCGCCATCTATTTTTTGAGCGCCTATTGATATTCCATTGCACCCAAGCTCTTTGCACATCTCAATATCCTGCCGTATAATTTCGTATTCATTATCATCATACAAATAGTTGCCAGCCCTTGGCCGTATTATGGGGTATAAGGCAATATTAATTTTTTCCCTGGTTTGCCTAATAGCCCCATAGCTTGGCGTTGTGCCGCCTTCCATGGGGTTGTCGCACAATTCTACCCTTGCCGCACCAGCCTTTTCAGCAACAATGGCCGATTGTATATTAAACGCACATACTTCAAAAATTGCTTTATTGCTCATCGTTTTATCTTGTTCATTAATGTATTAGTAAATGCTTTGGGCAGTATAAATTTTTTCTTCTTTATTACTTTTTACGGCATATGTAAAACCCTTCTGCAAACAATAAGCGCCAAATTGGCCTTTTTTGTTCATGGCCAAAAAACCTACCTGCACTTCTTTAGCACGTGTTGGGTTGCGTTTTATAATCCTTTCAACGCCTTCCTTGCAAGCAGCTTCGGGTGGGTAGCCCTGGCGCATCAATTCAACAATTAAATGTGCGCCAACAATGCGGATAACCTCTTCGCCAACACCAGTCGCCGTTGCGCCGCCAACTTCATTATCAACATATAAACCGGCACCTATAACCGGCGAGTCGCCAACACGCCCATGCATTTTAAAGGCCATCCCGCTGGTAGTGCAAGCGCCGCCAAAATTACCAGCCGCATCCATAGCAAGCATGCCAATCGTATCGTGGTTGTTAGGGCCGCCGGGCATCTGCCCTTTATTTTTATCGTACAATTGGTTCTCTATATTTTTTACTGGTTCGTACTTCGCCGTCTTCAGCCATTCCTTCCAATCCTTTTCACTTTTGGCGGTTAATAAATTAATTTTTTCAAAGCCGTTGGCCAATGCAAATTGCAGCGCGCCATCGCCCACTAAAATAATATGCGGCGTCTTTTCCATCACCATCCTGGCCACAGATATCGGGTGCATTATATGCTCCAGGCACATCACCGACCCGCAATTATAATGCTCATCCATAATGCATGCATCCAGCGTAACCTTGCCGTCCCTGTCTGGCAGCCCGCCATAACCAATGCTTTGGTTGGTTTCATCCGCTTCTGGTATTTGTACGCCGGCCTCAACAGCATCTACCGCACGGCCTCCTTTTTTCAACACTTCCCATGCACCCACGTTGGCAGCCTTTCCAAAATCCCAGGTAGATATTACAATAGGTTCGTTAATAACTTGTTCAATTAATTTATAAGGCCTTGCCCATAACGTATCGCCGGTTAAAACGGCCGCAGAGCCCAGCAGTGTGGACTGTAAAAATTTTCTTCTTGAAGGCATTAGCAGTTAAAATTTAGTAGTGACTTGCTAAATTAATTAATCAAAGCAAGACTGGCTATTTTTTTTGCGCCCTAATCCGAAAGGCATTCCTACAATAAATGAAAAACGGATAAGGCAAGTGTCGTCCTTATTATGCACCATCAATTAATCGATTATCATTTTTGTTGCCCGGCCCATACAGCAGCCATAGCCTCCTTGCCCTCCAAAGGATGGTTTTTAGCGTATTCAAATTTATATAACTTCAACAATTAGCAGCGTCAGGAATCCTCCTTTGGAGGGCGGGGAGGCTATGTTTTTACATTGGTTTTTCAGGTATCTTTCATCATGCATTATTGGGCTTATGCTAAGGGTATTATTATTCGTTAATAGGCACGCATTGTATTTGTAAAACCAAGCTATGGCATGTTGAGCAGAGTTCCTAAAATATAAAAAAGCCACTATTATTTGGGTATTAATATATCCACCCAAAGCAATCAGTTAGCGTACAATTATCCACGCCTTAGCTAATTATTAATGCTCTTTTATAAGTTTGCATATAACAGATAATCTTATAATTGTTGGCATGTTTTTTAGGAGATTTAAGAAAAGTATTTTCTCCCAAAAGTTAATGTTATAAGTAAAATATATGGCAATCAATGAACAAGAAGATCTACTCGTTTCAAAACCATCCGGCTCAACACGAAGGGAGTTTTTACAACAAGCATCTGCGCTGGGTACAGGCCTAGCCATAACATCTTCCGCAAAAGCAAAAGGCCTTCCAGTTAACAAAATAAATTTTTCAACGCCCGGCAATGTTACTGTAAGCCTGGTTGTAAATGGCAAAAACAAAACCCTGGATGTTGACCCAAGAGTTACGCTGCTGGATGCGTTGCGGGAAAACCTTCAATTAATGGGAACCAAAAAAGGGTGCGACCGTGGCCAGTGCGGCGCATGTACAGTGTTGGTGGAAGGTAGAAGGATCAACTCCTGCCTGCACCTTGCAGCTATGTGCGAAGGCGCACATGTAACAACCATCGAAGGCATTGGCGGGGTAGATAACCTTCATCCTATGCAGACAGCATTTCTAAAGCACGATGCTTTTCAATGTGGCTATTGCACGCCCGGCCAAATCTGTTCTGCCATTGGCTTGTTAAAAGAAGGGCACGCTACAACCGATGACGAAATCCGTGAGTCAATGAGTGGCAACATTTGCCGCTGCGGCGCCTACCAGAATATTTTAGATGCGATAAAAGAAGTGCATTCGGGTATATAGATTAATTAGGTATTAGGTATTTAGTACTTAGTATTTCCATAGTGCCCGCGTAGCCGAAATATGTTTTGGACTACATCAGCTTTAGATAAGAAAACACTATAAACAAAAATTCAACATCAAATAAATGTATCCATTCATTTTTACAAAAGTTAACGATAGCGCCGGGGCTATTAGTGCAGTAGGAACCAATCCGCATGCAAAATTTATTAGTGGGGGCACTAACATTTTAGACCTAATGAAAATGAATATTGAAAAGCCCGAACTGCTGATTGATATTAATAACCTTGATTTCAAAAAAATTGACGTACAAAGCAATGGCAATATTTTAATTGGTGCATTAGTACGCAATAGCGACCTGGCATACAATGCAACCATTAGCAAACATTATCCGCTTTTATCGCAAGCCTTACTGGCAGGCGCTTCTGCACAGTTACGCAACATGGCTACCACCGCAGGTAACCTGCTGCAGCGTACCAGGTGTTACTACTTTTACGATACGGTTATGCCTTGTAATAAAAGAGAGCCAGGCACTGGCTGTTCTGCCCTTACGGGTTACAACCGCATGCATGCAATTTTAGGCATCAGCGATAAATGTATTGCTACCCACCCATCAGATATGTGTGTGGCACTTGCAGCGCTGGATACTATTATCCACGTACAAAATGCATCCGGAAAACGTACCATCCCATTTGCCGATTTTCACTTATTGCCGGGCGATACGCCTCACATAGACAACGTCTTACAGCCAGGGGATTTAATAACCCATGTAGAAATCGCAGCTCTTCCTTTTGCCAATAACTCCACCTATGTAAAAGTGCGTGACCGTGCTTCTTACGAGTTTGCATTAACCTCTGCAGCAGTGGCATTGGATGTAAGTGGAGGCACTATTAAAGCTGCACGGATAGCCCTGGGCGGCGTAGGCACAAAGCCATGGCGGGCTACAGCAGCAGAGCAGTTTGTAGCAGGCAAACCAGCAAACGAAGAAACCTATGAAGCTGCAGCAGGGCTGGCTTTAAAAGATGCAAAAGGCTATCAGTACAACGCATTTAAAATAGAATTAGCAAAACGGTCAATTATCAGCGCACTTCAAAATACAGGAGGATAAACATGGACATTATCGGGCAACCAATAGACCGTAAAGACGGCAAGCTTAAAGTAACCGGCACTGCAACCTATGCAGCCGAATTTCCCTTAAAAAATATAGCGTATGGCGTAGCAGTAGTCAGCACTATTTCTAAAGGCCACATTGAAAATATTGATACCAGTAAAGCAAAAGCGCTTAAAGGGGTACTTGATATCATGACGTATAAAAATGCCATGCAGCTCCATCAATTTTCGAGCGAAGGCCCCGGTAGCGGAAAATTTGCAGAGAAAGATTTATTGCCCTTACAAAGCGAAAGGATATTTTACAATGGCCAGTATATAGCCATAGTAATCGCCAAAAATTTTGAAACCGCAAAGCATGCAGCCTCACTGGTTAAAGTTACCTACAACGATGAAAAACCAGTCTTCGATATTAATCAGCCAGAGGCTAAAATATACCAGCCAGCACAGGCATTAAACGGAGCATCTCCCAAAACGGAAAGGGGCGATGCCACCGGCGCTTTAAGCAGTTCGGCGTTTTCCATCCAGGAAACGTATAACACACCCGTGTACCACCACAATCCAATGGAGCCGCACGCAACTGCTGCCGAATGGAATGGTGATGAGCTTACAGTGTACGATGCTACTCAATCGGTCTATGGCAACCGTGCAGCGATTGCTGGCATGCTGGGAATTGCTAAAGAAAAAGTTCGGGTAATATCGCCGTTTATTGGCGGAGGCTTTGGCTCTAAAGGCTTTATGTGGGGCAACTCTATCCTGGCACCTATGGCAGCAAAATTTGTTGGCCGCCCCGTAAGGATCGTGCTGGACCGGTCAGAGCAAATGTTTACGCTCGCAGGCAGGCGTTCTTTTACCATACAAAAAATTAGCTTAGGCGCCGATGCTAATGGAAAGTTCAATTCCATAAGGCATGATACCACTTCGGAAACATCTTTTGTAGATGAGTTTGTAGAAACCGCAGGCGTAGCTACAAAAATTTTGTATGATACGCCTCACCTCGATATCATTCAAAATATAGTGCGGCTAAATAAAGGCACGCCCTGCCCAACACGTGCACCCGGCGAAGCACCAGGCACGTACGCCCTGGAAGTTGCGTTGGATGAACTGGCTTATAAATTAAACATCGACCCCTTACAGTTAAGGCTCACAAATTATGCAGAAAAAAATCCTGATGATGGCCATGAATGGTCTGCAAAATATTTACGCGAATGTTACGAAAAGGGAGCAGCATCCATTGGCTGGGCTTCAAGAAATCAAAAGCCTGGCAATACAAAACAAGGCAAATATTTAATAGGGTATGGCATGGCAACCGCTACGTATCCTGCTAACCGAAGCAAAGCAACAGTAGGCTTAAAGCTATACCAGGATGGACATGCGGTAGCGGCATGTGGCACGCAGGATATCGGCACTGGCACCTATACCGTAATGGCGCAGGTATTGGCTGATAGCCTAGGGCTGCCTATTGATAAAGTTGACATTAAGCTGGGTGATACCATCTACCCGCAAGGCCCTAATTCGGGTGGTTCACAAACAATGGCCACAACTGGCCCCGCTGTTCGTGCTGCCGCTTTAACGGTTAAAAGCAAGGTTATCAAAATGGCCATCGCCGATAAAAAATCCCCCTTTTACGGCCAAGCTGAAGAAGGCGTTATGGTGGACAATGGAAAATTATTTTTGAAAAGCGACCCATCAAAAAGCGAGACCTACACACAGGTTCTTACTAGAAACAAACAGCCTATGATTGAAACGGAAATCACCACAAATGTATCGACCCGTGAGCCGCAAAAAACCGAAAGCAACCCAACGGCAAAAGATGGTAATGATAAAGAAGCAGGCAGCGATAATAAGCAGGCAGGAGCAAAAAAAATTGGAGCTTCAAAAGATGAAACTAAAGGCAATCCCTTTGTAAAAGAAGATGAAGGGCATGACCGGAAAAATATGTCGTTCCATTCTTTTGGGGCGCATTTTGTAAAAGTATTAGTGCACCCGCTTACAGGCACTGTTAAGGTTGAAAAAATAGTGAGCGTAATGGATGTAGGAAAAATATTAAATGATAAAACTGCCAAAAGCCAAATTATGGGAGGTGCTATTTTTGGCATTGGCATGGCACTAATGGAAGGCACAGTTTATGGCCCCACAAATGGCCGCATAGTTACAAAAGACCTCTCGGATTACTTGGTGCCTGTACATGCTGATATGCCCATTTTTGATGTACAGTTTATTGATAAGGCAGATACAAACATAAGCCCGATTGGCGCAAGAGGCGCTGGTGAAATTGGTATTACAGGTGTAACCGCGGCAATTGCCAATGCTGTGTATCACGCTACAGGAAAGCGTATCAGAAATCTGCCTATCACTCCTGATAAATTAATTTGACAAGAATATAAGCCACTAGTAATTGCATTCATCTGCTTTATAGGTTATAATTTTTTAAAATTTCTATTTAAAAATATTAAACAATTAATGTAGATTATTTGTGCGTTCCCCAAGCCGCGGCGGCAAGGGGCCGGGCTATTCACTACAATCTTTTTTTGCGGGCTGCCCGACAAAAAAAGGATTTTCGTTGCTATCCCTAACGCTAGAGGCTTAACAATATCCCTTCAATAAATACTACAATTTTGGAACAACTATATTTTGTAAAATTTATACCTTTCTTAAAAAATAGTAAGCAAAATAAAAGGGAAGACTATTATTAAAAAGCATTCCCTTTTATCTTCATACAATGTATTTACTACCTATTGCGGACTAGTAGATGAGGCTGGCGCAGTTGTATTCTGTAGCTTAGTCCCATATGGCTTTTTCTTCTTGCCGGGGGTTGTGGTGGTATCAGTTTTTTTATCCCAGTTACCATCTGCCGGCGTTGTGTTCATACCACTTTTAGCACTGCTGGTATCTAATGCGTTGTTGCCATTGCTACCATTATTGCTATTGCTTCCGTTTGCCTTTGTTGAGTCTGTTGTTTGGGCATGTAGGTTATTACTTAATGCAAAAAGTAATGCTAAGCCTGCGATTGTTTTTTTCATGGTGTGTAGTTTGCTTAATGTAATTAATTTAATTGTTTTTGTCAAAGAGTCAAACATTGTGCCAGTGAACTGTAAATGAAATGCTAAAGGTTATTAGGCCTGCACAACGCAGGCTATACTAACCAGTTATGATTTTTCGAGTTTGATAATTATGTAATAAAGTTTATTTTAAGCCACTAATGGCTTTACAAATTGCCATTACATTTATTATTGAATCTTCATTTTTTAGACAGTATAGTTTATTTTTGTTTCGTCTTATTATAAGCTCCTATATAAATAACGGGTTGCAGCATGCATAATGTCATATTTGTTGATGTGCAAACCTCAAAACTTAAATATCGATGGTATCTGTAGAAGAAGCGAAAAAGATTGTTGTAGATAATGTTCCAGCCAGCAAGGCGATCCTACTGCCTTTAAAAGAAGCTGCAGGCCTTGTTGTAGCTCAGGATGTATATGCTGCTATAGATATTCCTGTATTTGAACAATCGTCTATGGATGGATATGCCATCCGTTTTCAGGATAAAAAGATCTCATTAAAAGTGACCGGTGAAATGGCTGCTGGCACACCTAAACAACTACAGCTACAAGCAGGCGAAGCGATAAGGATATTTACTGGTGCGCCTTTGCCACAAGGAGCGGATACGGTAGTGATGCAGGAAAAAGTAAAAATGCAAAATGGGCAATTAGTAATTGAAGATGCCACTTTAAAACACGGCAGCCACGTACGTAACAAAGGCGCGGAAATAAAAACAGGGTCGCTTGCAATGCCGCAAGGGTGTTATTTGTCGCCTGCTGCAATTGGTTTTTTAGCAGGCATCGGTATTGTAAATGTTATGGTTTATCCAATGCCATCGGTAACTATTATTTTAACGGGTAGTGAGCTGCAAACGCCAGGCAACCAACTTTTAGCAGGCCAGGTGTACGAATCAAATTCTTATTCGCTTACGGCTGCGCTGCAACAGGCTGGCATAAAAAATATACTTATATACCAGGTAGATGATGCATTAACATTTGTAAAAAATCAAGTGGATGTAGCCCTGGCAAACAGCGATATAATTTTGCTTACCGGCGGCGTAAGTGTTGGCGACTATGATTTTGTAGTAGAGGCTACCAGGCTTTGTGGCGTGCGGCAGCACTTTCATAAAGTGAAACAAAAACCCGGCAAACCGCTATATTTTGGTACTAAAAATAATACCCTTGTTTTCGGGCTGCCGGGCAACCCATCATCGGTGCTTAGCTGCTTTTATAATTACGTGTTGCCTGCTATTGAATTATCTGCACATAAAAAAAGTAGCGTACAAAAAGTGCAAGGCAAGCTGGCAAAAGATTATCCAAAGCCAAAAGGGCTTACACAATTTTTAAAGGGTGTTTATGGCAATGGTGCCGCCATGCCACTTTCTGCGCAGGAGTCTTTTCAATTAAGCTCGTTTGCCCAGGCAGATTGTTTAATATGTTTAGAAGAAGCGCATGGTGACTATCTTGCAGGCGAATTAGTACAAGTACTTTTATTACCGCGATAAACCAACATGGCACATACTACAATTTTGTTTTTATCGATTTTATTTATTGTTGCGTCATTATATGCCTCGGTAGGGCATGGTGGAGCAAGTGGTTACCTGGCGTTGATGGCTTTATTTAGTATTGCTCCGGCAATTATGCGGCCCACGGCTTTACTGCTTAACCTTTTTGTATCCTCTGTATCTTTTATGCAATTTTATAGGGGCGGTTATTTTAAATGGAAAATCTTTTGGCCGTTTGCGGCAGCCTCCATCCCTTTGTCATTTATAGGTGGGCTTATAACTATCCAGAGTTCTATTTATAAAAATATACTAGGCGTTTTATTGCTGGTACCTGTGGTAAGGTTTTTGTTTTTTAAAAACACCGGCGCCAAAGGCCTTAAAGAACCAGATATCACTTTGTCGTTAATTATTGGTGCGGTTATAGGTTTTCTTTCCGGCATGATCGGCATTGGCGGAGGCATTATATTATCACCAGTTTTATTGCTGCTAAAATGGACCGATCAAAAACAAACAGCGGCCATCAGCGCGCTTTTTATTTTTGTGAATTCCGTTGCAGGCCTATTTGGGCAGCTAACCACAGGCATTCATTTTAGTGTTAATATGGTGCTGTATGTAGCGGTGGCTTTTGCAGGAGGCTTGCTGGGTGCTTATTTGGGAGCTTTGCGTTTTCCGCAGGCAATCTTAAAAAATGTGTTGGGCTGTGTGTTGGCGGTAGCGGCTTATAAATTATTATTTTCTTAATATTTTTTG
>JANXVN010000252.1 GCA_025351645.1 Ferruginibacter sp. | reverse complement strand
AAAAAAGGCATCCCGTAACAGGATGCCTTTTTTCTATCATTATCATATTTTTTATCTTAATAAAAGTTCACAAGGTTTAATACCGGTATGCTTTTTAAAAGCAGTACTAAAATGCGAGATAGAAGAATATCCTAATAACATAGATACTTCTGTAACACTTAAACCTTTCTCATATAATAAATATTTAGCATGCTCCATTCGTTGACTTTGATAAAAATCAAAAATAGTAGTACCAAACATTTCTTTAAAGCCTTTTTTAAGGTAGCATTCGTTAATGGCTACTTTACGGCTTAGCTCTTTTATAGTAAGGGGCTCACCTATATGTTGTAATAAAACTTCCCTTGCTTTGGTAATTTTGTCCCTATCGGCTTCGTTAGCTAAAAATTTACATTGAAATACTTCTTCTTTATCACCCAGCATGCAATCCATGCTATATAAAAGCAAAATTTGTGTTTGGGCATTAATAAAAATATTTTCTAATGTATCGGTATAGGTATGGTTTAATAAAGCTTCAATGGCCATCCTTGTTTTTCCACAAAGAGGCAAAGTTTTAGAAAATGATGTGGTATGTGTAAAAGCTAGCACTTCATCAGAAATATTGAGTTGCTTTTTGCTGCCGACAAATTGGGTAAGGTAGGTAGGCTTAAAACTAAAGCTTAGTACATCAACGCTGTTAACTTTTTCAATACAATTTTTAGAGGCGTTCAACTTGCAGAAGTTACATTCAGATTGTTTTTCCCGACAATAAACATTTCCTGTTACGCAAAATTTTAATTCAAGGTAATGCGCACCTGGATTATTTTTTTCGTAATGATATACCAGCATGCCAGTATCTTCCATATTCCACTGCGTTTCTCTGCGGTACCTTTTAATAGAATAGTGCACAGAGCCAGGTACAGTACGGTCAATATCCTGCAAAACATCCAGCTCGTTGTGCAGGAATGCCTGATTATGGGCTATGGTTAATATATCTGTTTGTAGATTCATTGATAAATTTCGATGCAAATATACATCATGAAAAGTAAAATACTTATAACCATTTTGATATTTCCAGCCGTTTTTTGGTAAATGACAATTCTATTACAAACCAAAAAAAAACACCGAACAATATTATTTTATGCATCTTTTTGGTGTTGAAAAAATATAAATTTATTATTGGATAAACAATAATCCAGGATATATTTTAGGATTGGTATGACAATAATTCTGTTTAAAATCCCCGTTCTTTTTATGTGGAAATCTTGGTATAAACTATACCGAAAACAAGCCTGTTTAGTTAGTTAAAACACCTTATTTACCTTATATTTGCACGAATGTGGAATTTGATAACTTAAAGAGAATTTGCCCTTAATTATGAGTACAGAAATAGCAGGAATAATACCAGTTGAAACCTCATCCGTAACTGGTGGATACGAAGCAGACAGCATACAGGTTTTAGAAGGTTTAGAAGCAGTGCGCAAACGGCCGGCTATGTATATTGGAGATATTGGCGTAAAAGGCCTTCATCACCTGGTATACGAGGTGGTAGATAATTCCATTGATGAAGCATTAGCAGGGTATTGCAAAAATATTATCGTAAATATTAATGAAGATAATTCTATAACTGTTGAAGATGACGGCCGTGGCATACCTACGGGCATGCACACAAAAGAAAACCGCAGTGCATTGGAAGTAGTAATGACCGTATTGCACGCTGGGGGCAAGTTTGATAAAGGCTCTTACAAAGTATCGGGCGGTTTGCATGGTGTGGGCGTAAGCTGCGTTAATGCGCTAAGCATAAAATTGCATGTTACTGTTAAAAGAGAAGGCAAAAAATTTGAGCAGGAATATTCTAAAGGCATACCTCAATATGCGGTAAGGGAAATTGGCAAAGCTGATACAACCGGCACCAGGGTTCATTTTTGGCCCGATTTGAGCATTTTTACCGAAAGTGTTTATAAAAGAGAAATATTAGAAGGCCGTTTAAGGGAACTGGCTTTTTTAAATAGGAAGATCAACATCATTTTAAATGATTTTAGGGAAAAGGAAGATGATGGCACAACCTACACTAAAACTTTTTATAGTGAAGGCGGTATTGTTGAATTTGTAGAAATGCTGGATAAAAATGCTAACCGTAACCCCTTGCTGCCAACGGTTATTTATTGCGATGGGCACGATGCCAACAGCAACGTGGTGGTTGAAGTAGCCATGATGTACAACACGGGTTACCAGGAACATCTTTTTAGCTACGTAAATAATATAAATACAATTGAAGGCGGCACGCACGTGGCTGGTTTTCGCCGTTCTATTACCAGGGTGTTTAAAAGCTATGGTGAAAAAGAAGGGATGTTTGAAAAGGCAAAAGTAGAAATTGAAGGCGATGATTTTAGGGAAGGGCTGAGTGCTATTATTTCTGTAAAAGTACCAGAACCGCAATTTGAAGGGCAAACGAAAACTAAGTTAGGCAACAGTGAAGTAAGTGGCGTTGTAGATAGTACTTTAAGCCGCGTATTGATAGCTTATTTGGAGGAAAACCCTAAAGATGCAAAGACAATCATCCAAAAGGTAATTTTAGCCGCACAGGCCAGGGCAGCAGCTAAAAAGGCCCGGGAAATGGTACAGCGTAAAAGTGTGCTTACCGGTGGCGGCTTGCCAGGCAAACTGGCTGATTGCAGCGATAAAGACCCTCACCGTTGCGAGTTATACCTTGTGGAAGGAGATTCAGCTGGCGGAACTGCAAAGCAAGGGCGCGACAGGAGCTACCAGGCAATACTTCCTTTACGAGGCAAGATATTGAATGTTGAAAAAGCGATGGAGCATAAAATATACGACAATGAGGAAATAAGGAACATGTTTACCGCTTTGGGCGTAAAGATTGGCACGCCCGAAGACCCCAAGGCATTGGATATCTCTAAGTTAAGGTATCATAAGCTCATTATTATGACAGATGCGGATGTGGATGGCAGCCATATCGCTACATTAATATTAACGTTTATTTTTAGGTATATGATGGCTTTGGTTGAACAGGGGTATGTTTACATTGCGCAACCGCCTCTTTATCTGGTGAAAAAAGGAAAAGAACAGGATTATGCCTGGACAGACGAGGAAAGGAAAGCATTGATTGCCTTATACGGGCAAGGTAAAGACGAGAGCGTAACCACGCAACGGTATAAAGGATTGGGTGAAATGAATGCGGAACAGTTATGGGAAACAACAATGAACCCTGCCACCAGGACGTTGAAACAAGTAACCATTGAAAGTGCCGCTGAAGCAGACAGGGTGTTTAGCATGCTGATGGGAGATGAAGTGCCACCAAGAAGGGAATTTATTGAAACCCATGCTAAATATGCAAAAATTGATGTATAACACCATGGCCGCAAGCAGCTAATTTTTGCTAAACCCAATAATTTATGTAGCTTGTAGCCGGAAGTTTATTGCTTCGCCTATATTTACTAATTATAAATTCTACAAAATGTCAAAAATGTTAACAGCCTATTGCATGAAAACGAAAGAAAAAAACGTTCCATTGCAGGATGCAGTAGTAACCAAAACTGCACGTGGCGGATATATGGCTCAAGGCCATGACGGTAAAGGCAACAAAATGACCACTATGTTAAGCGAAGCAACAGCCTTAGAAGCTGTAAAAAATGGCGTAGCTAAACAAAGCTGGTAATACTAGTTGATAAATTTTTTATAGGCTGTCCCTTAGGATGGCCTTTTTTGGTTATTATAGGTATTTTAAGCTGGCAGCCTTTCCATTACCAGCTTAAACTATGTTTTAGAGTGGCACCGGCAGCCATAACTACCTTTTATTATTTGCTTGTATAAAACTATAGTCAAAAGATATTCCCTGATAAATATTATGGCTAAGGCTGGCATGGAACCATAAATTTAATCCACAAAGGAGCTTGTGTGCACGTATGGGCGATAGCAGCAGCAAGGCTATAATGGCAATAAAATAAAAGAAAAGGGAACGGCGGAGTAATTATATAGCAGCCACTTCCGCAGGCAATATGCTTTTTTGCATCTTGCTTAAAAAGCTATAGAGGTCGCTCATTTGTTTTACATCTTCCACAACTAAAATACCGTTTTTACCAACCTGCTTTAGTTTGGCTTTATTGGTGCCTTTTTGTAAAAATTGTAATAGGCTGGTAAATGTTTCGCTTTGAAAATAAGGCGAATCTGGATTGCTTACAAAGAAGCATTTTAAGGTTATATTTTTTAATAACATTTTTTCAAAACCCATGGCGATACCTATTTTACGGCATCGCACGGTTGTAAAAAGATCTTCTACCGGCGCAGGTATTGGCCCAAAACGATCCAACATTTCTTTATGGAATCCCTGAAGGTCTTTTTCGTTTTCGCAATTATCTAAACGGCTGTACAAGCTCAGCCTTTCGGTTATGCTTTCTACATAACTATCAGGTATTAAAATTTCAAGGTCAGTATCAATCGTGCAATCACTTACAAAATCATCCTGTTGCTGTATTTCTTCTTTATATAATTCTTTAAAAGAGGTACGCTTCAATTCCCTAATGGCTTCATCTAAAATTTTCTGGTACATTTCAAAACCAATCTCCGCAATAAAACCGCTTTGTTCGCCTCCCAGCATATTGCCTGCGCCACGGATATCCAAATCTCTCATGGCTATCTGAAAACCACTTCCTAAGTCGCTGTATTGTTCCAATGTGCTTAAACGCTTACGGCTATCTGCAGGTAATGTGCTCATTGGAGGCGCTAATAAATAACAAAAAGCTTTTTTATTGCTACGCCCAACACGGCCCCTTAACTGGTGCAGATCGCTTAAGCCAAATTGATGCGCATTATTTACGATAATGGTATTTACATTCGGTATATCCACGCCACTTTCTACAATGTTGGTACACACCAGCACATCATATTTCTTATCCATAAAATCAAGGATGGTATCCTCCAGGTCGTCGCCATCCATTTGCCCGTGTGCAAAAGCAATACTCACATCCGGACAAAGCCCTTGTATCAATCCCTTCATTTCCTGCAGGCCCTTAACACGGTTGTGGATAAAGAAAACCTGGCCGCCTCTTTCTGTTTCGTAATAAATAATATCACGGATGGCATCTTCATTAAACACCATTACTTCCGTTTGTATCGGTTGCCTGTTTGGCGGCGGCGTATTGATAATGCTTAAATCCCTTGCGCCCATCAAACTAAATTGCAGTGTCCTTGGTATAGGCGTTGCTGTTAGCGTAAGCGAATCTACAGTGGTACGTAATTGTTTTAATTTTTCTTTTGCGGCTACGCCAAACTTCTGTTCTTCATCAATTATCATTACGCCTAAATCCTTAAACTTTACATCTTTACTTAATAAAGAATGCGTGCCGATAATAATATCTACTTTTCCATCAGCCACTCTTTGCAGCGTTTCTTTCTTTTCTTTGGCAGATTTAAAGCGGTTGATATAATCTACCGTAACTGGAAAGTCTTTTAGTCTTTCACCAAAAGTTTTAAAATGCTGGTATGCCAAAATAGTTGTAGGAACCAGTATGGCAGCCTGTTTGCCATCGCAGCAACTTTTAAAAGCAGCACGTATTGCAATTTCTGTTTTGCCAAAACCAACATCGCCACAAACCAGCCTATCCATTGGCGAAGGTTTTTCCATATCTCGTTTTACATCTTCCGTAGCCTTTGCCTGGTCGGGCGTGTCTTCATAAATAAAGCTGGCTTCCAACTCCGTCTGCATGTAATTATCCGGACTAAAAGCAAACCCTTCCTGGCTCTTTCTTTCTGCGTATAATTTTATCAGGTCGGTCGCAATATCTTTAACCTGCTTCTTGGTTTTTTCTTTCAGTTTATTCCACACATCGCTACCCAATTTATTCATTTTGGGTATGCTGCCTTCCTTGCCGCTGTACTTGCCAATCTTATGCAGGCTGCTAATGTTTACGTACAAAAGGTCGCCATCTTTATATTGTATCCGTACTGCTTCCTGCATCTTGCCATTTGCCTCAATCTTCTGTAAGCCACTGTACACGCCAACTCCATGGTCAATATGCGTAACATAGTCGCCTGGCTGCAGTTCCCGCAGCATCTTTAAAGTAAGCGCTTTGTTTTTGCTGAAGGCCTGTTTTACTTTGTACTTATGGTAGCGTTGAAATATCTGGTGGTCAGTGTAACAAACAACTTTTAAGTCATCATCTATAAAGCCATGATGTATAGAAGTTGGTATCGGCACTACATTAATTTCTGCTTTTAAATCAGTAAAAATTACATGCAGCCTTTCCAGTTGCTTGGGGTTTTCGGCAAACAAATAAATGTTGTATTTCTTTGCCTCGTATTCTTTTAAATCTTTTATTAAAAGATCAAATTGCCGGTTAAAAGACGGCTGTTCTTTTATATGAAAAACAGCATTCGTAGCAGTCTGTCCTATAGCCAGCGCTTTTGTAAAATAAGCTTTTTTAGAAATCTCGATAATATTCCTCGCTTTAATTTCTTCTTCAATCACCGCCGCTTTTACAAAATCGCTTTCGTTGATATCTAGCCGTTCATTTATTTCCGTATCCTCATCCGCCAACTGTTTCTTATCAATCTTTATATCTTTCGCAACAGATAAAAACAATTCCAAATCTTCTTCCTGCTGCTCAATCCTTTCTTTAATGAATTGCCAGTCTTCCGTCCATACCACTGTATTCTCCGGTAAAAATTCCAGCAACGAAACTCGCTCGCCGGTTTCAAACTGCGTCTCTACATTCGGTATAATATTAACCTGCAATAATTTGCGTTCGCTTAGTTGAGATTCTGGGTCAAACAAGCGGATGCTATCTACCTCATTACCAAATAACTCAATGCGGTAGGGCTTTTCATTGCCAAAAGAATAAATATCCAGTATACCGCCACGTACTGCAAACTGCCCTGGTTCATACACAAAATCGGTACGTTCAAAACCATGGTCAACAAATTTTCCCAGTATATCATTCACATCGATTGTTTCGCCTTGCTTAATAGAAATAATATTGGCAGAAAGCGTTTTTTGCAGCACTACTTTTTCAAACAATGCTTCCGGATGCGTAATAATTATTTTTTTATTGATGCCAACAGATGCACCTGCGGCAGCAATTTTAGTCAGCGCTTCCGTACGCAGCATTACGTGGCTGCTATTCAGCAACCGGTAATTTTTTTTATTTTTAAAAGAAGAAGGGAAGTAAAAAATATCTAAAGCGCTGGTCAAATTTTCCAGTGTGTTGTGAAAGTAAGCGGCTTCTTCAGCATCCCTTAAAATAATTAAATGGTTAAGCTGGCTTGCGGCAGCATTATTGAAAACAGCCGCAATAATAAATTCAGCAGCGCTGCCATGCAATCCGGAAAGGTGAACGTATTTAGGCTTAGACAAAGATATTCCAGCCACTATTTGAAAACAGCGGGCATCATTTGCATATTCGTTCATCAACACTTCCAGGTTCATCCGTTTTGCAAAGATACGGATTGAAAAAGCAGCAGGCAAAAATGGATGAAGGCGCTTAGCTTCAGGCACTCTCTTTAACATATATTTTATCATATAGCCCCGTCCGCACCGGCACGGTCGGCCCTTGCGCTTCGGCTTTAAAAGCATACCGTAACCCGCAACCATTATCGTTTTACATAAAAAATTATTTATATTGAGTACTTTCGTATGCAATGAAACGTTCTTAAGAAAAATATAATAGTTGTTTTTAATTTGCCGGCAGCATAACGAGTACCAAACGCACAATTTTAAAAACTGATATTATTTTACAAATATCCATACCCCAAAACTTTCTGCTAAATGAAAAAAGCCGTTTATCTCTTAAGTATTGTTTTATTTTTTTTATTAAGCCAAACATCTGCGCAGCAAAAAGGCCAAGCCGTACGCTTTGCCAATGGCAATTTTATTACCGATGGCAATATTCAAAAACAATCTTTTAAAAAAGAAAATATAAGGGCAGCCTTATATGGCGATAGCTATTTTGTGTTGGTACAATTTGCTGCTTTGCCAACCAAGCAGCAACAGCAATACCTTAAAAAAGCAGGCGTGCAATTAGATATGTACTTGCCTGGCAATGCCTACCTGGCAACAATAAAAAAAGATTTTGAATTAAGGCAGGTAAATCAATTTGGCATAACATCCATTAACGCAGTGCCACCGGTTTATAAAATAAGTAAAGAATTAATTAACTATCAGCAAGCCACCACTAAAAATGGAGGCTTGATCGCCATTAGTTATTTTAAGAGCCTTTCAAAAAGTATTGTACAAAAAGAATTGAAAGATGCAGGTGCTATAATAGCCATCACAAAATATACAACAACGGATATCATTTTTGTAGAAGCAGATGAAAAAACGATTGATGCTATTGTCGCATTGCCTTTTGTAACCAGCCTTAATTTACAAGTTATAGAAGATAAACCGCTTAACTATATGGGTAGGGCTGCACATGGCGTAAGTGCCCTTAACGCACTAAACGGTAAAAATTTAAATGGCAAAGGCGTAACGATAGGCATTGGTGATAATGCAGATTTTTCATCGCACGTAGATTTTGCAGGAAGGCTGATATTGCGTACCCCAACAGTGCCGGTATACCACGGCACGCATGTGGCAGGTACTGCTGCCGGCGCAGGCATTGTTAATGTCAAATATCGGGGCATGGCATCTAAAGCTACCATTATCAACCAATATTTTAGCGATATTATTACCAACGCCCCCGCTTATGTTACGGATAATAATATGGTAGCCACCAATAATTCCTATTACTCTGGCTTAAGTAATTGCCCCGGCGAGGGCGCGTACGACGTGTTAAGTAATTATGCCGATTTACAACTGGGGCAATACAACCAACTATTGCATGTAGTTGCCGCCGGCAATGATGGAGCACTTGCCTGCGCTGGTTTTCCGGCTTCTTTTGGCACCGTAAAATCTGGCTGGCAATGCGCTAAAAATGTACTGACCGTTGGTAATATGTACGTGCAGGATTATACTATTTCTTACAGTAGCAGCCGGGGCCCTGTGGCAGATGGACGCATAAAACCAGAGATTGTTGCCAATGGCACAAATGTAATTTCTACCATACCAAACAATAGTTATGGATATAGTACCGGCACCAGCATGGCCACCCCGGCAGTAACAGGTTCGCTCGCATTAATGTATGAAAGGTACAGGCAATTGCATAGCAGTGCCAACCCACCCAGTGCCTTAATAAAAGCACTGATATGCAATACAGCCGAAGACCTGGGCAACGCCGGGCCAGATTATACCTTTGGTTTCGGCATGCTCAACGTACAAACTGCCGTGGAAGCAATTGATAGCAACCGCTATTTTATAAATACCATCAATAACGGTAATGTAAATGCACAAACAATTACGGTGCCTGCAAATATCAGGCGCTTAAAAATATTATTGTATTGGGCAGATACCGCAGCTGCGGTAAATGCTGCAACAACCCTTGTAAACGACCTTGATATAACTGTTACAGAACCATCCTCCACCATCCATCGCCCCATGGTTTTAAACCCGGCAGCAACACATGTAAATGATGTAGCTATAGAGGGCACAGACCATACTAACAATATTGAACAGGTAATAATTGAAAATCCATCAGCCGGCACTTATACCATTAATGTTGCTGGTTTTTCTGTGCCTTACGGGCCACAGCAATATGTGCTTAGTTACGAAATTTTGAAACCTTCTGTAACACTACAATATCCATTCGGCGGCGAAACCTGGGTGCCTGGCGAAACCGAAATTATTCGATGGAATGCTTACGGTAATGAAGGCAATACTTTCACAATTGATTCATCTGTAAACAATGGCGCAAGTTGGGGTACAATCAGCAATGCAGTGGCTGCCAACAGCAGGTCGTTTTCATGGGTAGTACCCAACACAATTACCAATACCGCCTTGCTAAGAGTTAGCAGGAATGGAACTTTGCTGACTGGGCAAAGTACTGCAGGCGTAATAATTTTAGGACAGCCAGCAATAGCAGCAACCAATGTTTGCGTAGGCGCGGTGCAGCTAAATTGGGCTGCCATAAGCGGAGCCTCGTCATACGATATTTTACAATTGGATGGCGATAGCATGAAGGTAATCGGCAATACGGCAAGCAATAGTTTTTTAGTACAAGGGCTTAATAAAAGTGCTGTCAGCTGGTTAGGCGTTGCGGCAAAAAATGGCAGCTTATCTGGCAGGCGTTCTATATCTGTAAATGTATTGCCTAACAGTGGTAGCTGTACATTAACAGCATTTAATAACGACCTTCAAGTAGATAGCATCTTAACACCAAACACCGCCAGGCAGCAGTTTAGTAATGCTGCCAATGCTACAAGCGCTGTTAAAATATTAATAAGGAATTTAGGCAGCACAACGGTGCCTGGGCCATTTAATGTCTCTTACAATTATGGTGGCGGAACGGTAACAGAAACTTTTAGTGGTTCCATTCCTGCAGGTGCTACATCAACCTATACATTTACTGGTACTTACCCGGTTATTACAAGTGGCTATAACTACAATTTTAAAGCCTGGGCAACCCTTGCCGCAGATGCCAGCCACTTAAATGATACAGCGTATAAAATAGTAAAATCAATTAACAACGACCCTATAACAACGATGCCGGTTACAGAGGGTTTTGAGTTGATGCCCAACGCAAATTATACAATAACAGAAATGGCTATTGGTGAAAATAAGAACCTGGATTTTACTGCTAATTCAATAAGGGGACGAGCCAGGAGCTTTGTAAACACTGGCTTTGCGCATTCTGGCAACAGGAGCATCACGTTAGACCAATGGCCTGCAAATGCCGTCACTACCGTTGATTCGCTCACCTTTAATTATAACCTTATTAATTATGCAGCCAAACAGGTACGGTTAGATTTTTATTATAACAATCACGGGCAGGCTAATAATGCAGGCAACAAAGTATGGATAAGAGGCAGTGAAAATAATGCCTGGGTACAGGCCTATGACCTGTTTATAAATCAGGCCGCCATCGGGCAATGGAAACATGCCAACATCAATATAAATGACGTATTAAATAATGCATTGCCAGCACAAACCATCACCCAAACATTTCAAATAAAAATTGGGGAAGAAGGCAATACCTCTGCTAATGGTGCAGCACCTGTAAATGATAATGATGATGGCTATACTTTTGACGACCTTGCCATTAACCAGGTAAATAATGATATCGCATTGGTAAACATAATTTCGCCAGATAAAACAGGTTGTAGCCTTACCGCAAACAACCCAATAAGCATCAACTTAAAAAATTATAATAATACGGTACTTAATAACATTGATGTAAGCTACCAGGTAAATGGCGGCAGCATTGTAACAGAAACCATCTCTTCCATTGCAGCCAGCCAATCATTAAATTATACTTTTGCACAAACGGCAAACCTGGCTGCCTATATTGATTATAGCTTGAATGTTTGGGTACATTATTCTGGCGATACATACCCTATCAATGACAGCATCTTAAATTATACTTTTCATAACACGCCTATCATTAGCACCTACCCATATTTGCAAAGCTTTGAAGCTAACAATGGAAATTTTTATACCAACGGCATTAATAGCAGTTGGCAATGGGGCACACCCGCAAAAACAATTATTAGTAAAGCCCCCAATGGCAACAAAGCATGGGTTACAAGCCTTACCAGTAATTACAACGACAATGAAACATCTTATTTGTATACTCCTTGTTTTGATGTAAGCAGCCTTACACAACCAATGCTTTCTTTCAGCCATATTTACAATGTTGAATTAAACTATGATTACAGTTGGGTGGAATATTCAACCGATGGTATTATTTGGCAAAAATTGGGGCTGGCTGGCAATGGTACCAATTGGTATGATAACGCAACGATAAATAAGTGGAGCATCTCCAAAACTAAATGGCATGTTGCAAGTATTGAATTGCCACTAACGCCGGGCACTATACGCTTTCGTTTTGTACTGAGCAGCGATGCTGGTGTTACTATGGAAGGCATTGGCATTGATGACATACATGTGTTTGATAAAGCATCTATTTATACTGGCCCGGCTATTACAAGCATAACTCAAAATGTATCCGGCACGGGCTGGGTAGATTATCTTTCGGGCGGTAAAAAAATTGTTTCGCTTAATGCCAATGGGGGCAACTTAGGTGCTACCGCTGTGCAGGTATATCCCTATGCCGGTACCGTACGCAACAGCAATAATCAATATTATGCCAACCGCAATATTGTTGTACGCCCAGCTAATGCAGCTACTGCAAATGTTAGCGTACGTTTTTATTTTACAGTTGCCGAAGCTGATAGTGCCATAGCTGCTAACAGTTGTGCTGCTTGTGCAAAAATTAATGATGCTTATGAGCTGGGCATTACTAAATACAGCGGCGGCAGTGCAGATGAAAATGATTCGTTGGTTGATGACCTTACCGGCTTTTTTCAGTTTATACCTGTTGCCAACAGAACGTTGGTACCTTACAATAATGGCTACTACGCTGAATTTAATGTAAATAGCTTTAGCGAGTTCTGGCTAAGCAAAAACCTGGTTACGCCTGCCGCAAGTGGAGTTTGCCCCGGCACAACTGTTATTTATACAACTGCCATTAGCGGCACTATTTACCAATGGCAGCAAAATAGCGGCGCAGGGTTTACTAACATCATTAACGGAGCAAATTATACAGGCGCCACCACTAATACGTTGCAACTAATAAACCTGCCGACGGCTTATAATAGCTACCAATATCGTTGCGTAATAAATGGCGTAAATGATGCCCCAATCACTTTGCGCTTTGCTATGGTATGGAACGGCAGCGTTAGCACAGATTGGTTTAATGTAGCAAATTGGAGCTGTAGCACATTGCCCGACCAGTACACAGATGTCATTATCCCGGGAGGTCTCACTAATTATCCTTTCATTAATAGTAACACTTCTGTACGTAGTTTACGGGCACATCCGGGTGCGCCAATTACTGTTGCCAATGGAGTAAATTTTATCCTTACAGGAAAATAAAATTATAAAAGCCGGGGTATAATTTGCTGTAAAAATTACAGCCCATCCTCCCGAAATAAATTTAGTAGGGTTTTCTATTTTCTTTTTGTCGCAGATTGGCAGACTATTAACTAAAAGCCTTCCACCTATATCTTGAAAATTATAAACAACCAAACCAACAATAATTTATTATTTTGCCATAACTAATACATAAAAATTTTAAATACATAAGCCGTTTGAAAAGAAAAATAAGTATTTACACGGCTTCTGCAATTGTAGTTGCCAATATGATTGGCACAGGAGTTTTTACCAGCGTTGGCTTTCAACTATCTTCTGTACAAAATACCTGGAGCATTTTATTATTGTGGCTTATTGGAGGCTTGCTAGCATTGTTTGGGGCTTTTGCTTACGCAGAGCTTGGTACGCATTTTAAAGAATCTGGCGGCGATTATATTTATCTTTCCAGGGTATTCCATCCATTAATGGGTTATCTATCTGCCTGGGCAGGCTTAACGGTTGGGTTTAGTGCACCAGTTGCTTTGGCTGCAATGGCTTTTACAAAATACCTCTCTCCTTTTGGGTTACAAAATAATGTTTGGCTGGCCATTACTGTAATTGTCTTAATTGGGCTGATGCATAGTTTTACCATCAAGCATAGCAGCAGGTTTCAAAATGTTTCAACTATAATTAAAGTAGTTTTTATTGTTGTACTTATTGGCATTGGTTTTTTTGTACAAGGAGATGGAAATAGTGCAGTAAATTTTGGCAGTGGCTGGCATAACGAAATTTTAAAGCCGGGTTTCGCCGTATCGATGGTGTATGTAGCATACGCGTATGTTGGCTGGAATGCAGCCGCATATGTTGTAGACGAAATTGTTGACCCACGAAAAAATTTGCCAAAAGCCCTGATAGGAAGCACTTTTTTTGTGGCCATTGTATATCTTTTTTTTCAATTTGTATTATTAAAAAATGCTTCGGTAACACAATTAGCTGGTAAAGAAGAAGTTACTTTTATAGCTTTTGATAACTTATTAGGTAGCACTGGAGGCAAATGGGTAAGCATATTTATTGCCATACAGTTAATTGCTACCGTAAGCAGTTATTTATGGGTTGGCCCAAGGGTAACCATGGCAATGGCGAAGGAAAATAAATTGTGGCTGCCGCTGGCAAAACAAAACAAACATGGCATACCGGTAACTGCTGTATGGCTGCATGTTGGCATCAGTATTTTACTAACTTTAACAGGTTCGTTTGAAAAAGTATTGCTGTATGCAGGGTTTGTATTACAATTAATGGCATCGTTGACTGTAGCCTCTAGTTTGTTTATAAAAGATAAAAAGCCGGGTTCCTTTAAAAGCCCTTTTAAGCCTTTACTGCAAATTATTTTCTTATTATTCAATGGATGGGTGCTTATTTTTACAATGATTGAGCGCCCAAATGAGAGCTTTATAGGCATTGGTATTTTACTGGCAGGAGTAGTAATTTATTATTTTGATAAGCCGCATATAGCAGTAAATGAAGATATAAGCTAACAATTGGCTGTTTTAAATTAAATACTTACCTTTGCGGCGCTAAAACGTTCGGCAAGGTAAATTGTTTTTGAAGGAGGCTGCAACTTATTTAGCATATTATGAGATCACATTAATCACATATCGTAACCCCAACCTTACCGGTATACCGGCTAAGATTTTCTTCGGGGAATTGCGTGCTTTACTACACGTGGTAAAAGTTCAATAAAGATATACAATATCCGCCGCAGCGGACGAGCCAATGAAGCTTAATTGAAATTCGAAGGCCGGGCCCAAAAGAAAAAACTTTATCTGGACGAAAACAATTTTTTAAATTCTAATTTTTAATAAAATGGCAGATTTACGTTATCAACGAAACTTTGGTATTGCCGCTCACATTGATGCTGGTAAAACCACTACCACCGAACGTATACTATATTATACAGGGGTGAATCATAAAATTGGTGAGGTGCATGATGGCGCCGCTACAATGGATTGGATGGCTCAGGAACAAGAAAGAGGTATCACTATTACAAGTGCCGCTACTACTTGCTTTTGGAACTTCCCCATGCAAAATGGTAAAAAATTACCAGATACAAAACAGTATAAATTCAACATTATCGACACTCCGGGCCACGTGGATTTTACTGTTGAGGTAGAACGTTCTTTACGTGTGTTGGATGGTTTATTGGCGTTGTTTTGTGCAGTATCGGGCGTTGAGCCACAGAGTGAAACTGTTTGGCGCCAGGCTAATAAATATAAAGTACCTCGTGTAGGTTTTGTAAATAAAATGGATCGTGCAGGTGCAGATTTTTTAAATGTTGTAAAGCAAATTAAAGAAATGCTAGGCGCAAAAGCAGTGCCACTGCAATTGCCAATTGGTGCAGAAGATGGTTTTAAAGGCGTAGTTGATTTAATCACTATGAAAGGAATGGTTTGGGATGAAGCCGGACAAGGCATGACTTTTAACGAAGTGCCTATCCCTGAAGATATGATTGAAGAAGTGAACGAATGGAGGCAGCATTTAATTGAAGCCGTGGCTGATTACGATGATAAATTATTGGAAAAATTCTTTGAGGACCCTAACACGATTACTGAAGATGAAATTCATGAAGCTATCCGTAAAGCAACCATCGATATTTCTATCATCCCGATGATGTGTGGTTCGTCTTTTAAAAATAAAGGTGTACAGACCGCATTGGATGCTATTGTTCGTTACCTGCCTGGCCCAATGGATATTGAAGCCGTTAAAGGAACTAATCCTGATACCGGAGAAGAGATTTTTCGTCATTGTGATGTTAAGGAACCATTTAGTGCTTTGGCATTTAAAATTATGACTGATCCTTTCGTAGGCAGGTTGGCGTTTTTCCGTGCATACTCTGGCCGTTTAGATTCTGGTAGTTATGTATTGAACACCCGTACAGGAAAGAACGAGCGTATTAGCCGTATTATGCAGATGCATGCCAACAAACAAAACCCGGTAGATTATATTGAAGCAGGTGACATTGGCGCCGCAGTAGGTTTTAAAGACATTAAGACCGGCGATACTTTGTGTAACGAAGACAACCCGATAGTGTTGGAAGCTATGACTTTCCCAGAACCAGTTATCAGTGTTGCGGTTGAGCCAAAAACTCAGGCAGATGTTGATAGGATGGGTATGGCAATTTCTAAGTTAGTTGAAGAAGATCCTACGCTACGTGTACGTACAGATGAGGAAACGGGCCAAACCATTTTAAGTGGCATGGGTGAGTTGCATTTGGAAATTATCGTAGACCGTATGCGCCGTGAGTTTAAGGTTGAAATTAACCAGGGAGCTCCACAGGTTGCGTATAAGGAAGCATTCCATAATACCATTCAGCATAGGGAAACTTTAAAGAAGCAAACGGGTGGCCGTGGTAAATTCGCCGATATCGTTTTTGAGATCGGACCTGCTGAAGAAGAATTTTTGAAAGAAGGCAAAGGCAGCTTCCAGTTTGTAAATGGTTTGTTTGGTGGTAGTATCCCTAAGGAATTTGTACCTGCCATACAGAAAGGTTTTGAAACCGCTATGACAACTGGTGTGCTGGCAAGTTACCCAATGGTGAGCATGCGTGTTAAGGTGTACGATGGTAGTTTCCATCAGGTGGATAGTGATGCCATGAGCTTTGAATTGTGTGCTAAGCAAGGTTACCGCGAAGCTGGCCGTAAAGCAAAACCTGTTTTGCTTGAGCCCATCATGAAGGTAGAAGTGTTGACACCAGACCAATACATGGGCGATGTAACGGGTGATTTAAACCGTCGTCGTGGTATGCTGGAAGGTATGGATAGCAAACATGGCGTACAGGTTATTAAAGCCAAAGTGCCATTAAGCGAAATGTTTGGATATGTAACGCAATTGCGTTCTTTATCGAGCGGCCGTGCTACTTCAACCATGGAATTTAGCCATTACGCACCAGCGCCAAATGCGGTTGCTGAAGAAGTAATAGCTAAACAAAAGGGAAAGCAGAAAGCAGACGATTAATTATAGATTACTTTTTAATAAAAAAACCTGTACGTAAGTGCAGGTTTTTTTATGGGTTGTTGCGAATACTAAGGCACCAAATTGATTACAAATCTTTAAAATGATTATTGTTGAAGTAAAACATCTTTTAAAAAGATCGAACTATCATTTAGGTAAGGTAATTTTTGGTTGAACTCAGTATTGAACAAGTACCTGAAGAAATTGACGTTGCTCCATTTTTCTTTTATTTGCTGATAGTTATTATCAGGAAAATGTACAGCACAAATATTATCGAAATGCAGTGGCTCAGGGATGTGAATGTTTTTATAACCTCTGTAACCATGGTCACTCATTACTATAACAATTGCTTTTGGGTCGTTTGTGCTAATGGTATCTACAAGGCGCTTAATTATAGTGTTGGTGTATTTTAGTTGAGATAAAAACTTTTGCTTATCAAAATAGATTTGTTGGTTAAAAAAAGTTTCAACAGGCAGGTAATTTCCAACACTGTCGTAATATAGGGGAGGATGGGGCATATTAAAATGGGCATATATAAACTGCGGCGGCAAATTATTTTGAGGCGTTTTTCCAAGCAGTTTTTTTTCAATAAATTGATTGTTCCTATCTTCCTGCATGGCCATGTATTTAAAATAAGGAAGCTTAAGGCGGCCACTGATAAAGTTCCATCCAATGTCATGTAGTATTTTGTTGAAAAATATCTTATTAGTAATAAGTGTTGCCTGAGAAATGACAAAAGAGTTTCCTTTAACTGAAGGCTTGTCTAGTATATCAAAAATAGAATAGTTTATAAAAGAATATCCCATTGATTGAAAGTAGCGGACTGCAGTTGCACTTTTTATTTCCCGCAGCCGTTGCTGATCGTTTTCCATGGTATTTTGCAGCGGTATAAATGGCTTGTTTATGTACTGCATATTGAGCATGGAAGCCATGGAATAAAAAGTCATGTTATAGTTAGAGAACGTAGGTAAAAACGTAAACTCTTTATCTTCTAAAAATTTATAGAGTGAATCGTTAGAAAAAGAAAAACTATCTTTTAAGCTTTTATAACCTGGATATTCATCAAAAAGCAGCAGGTAAACATTGGGCTTTGTTTTAACTGAGGCAATATCGAAATTAATTTTCTGAAAAGCAACCTTTTTATCAGGCTGAACCGATTTAAAAATTATGGTAACGGCATCATACGTGCAGTAAATCAGCAACAATACATTTAGGTAGAAACATAACTTATTTTGCAATGCTATTTTTGTTCTGATAAATAAAATAAACAGTACAAAAATCAGCAACATAAAGGGAACAAATATTGTATAGCTATGCAACCAATTTAAAAGATGGATACTTTTTACCCAGTCAAATATCGCCCCAAAGAACAATAAAAAGCCGCTAATAAAAAAACATACCAAAGCGGCGTGGACAGTGTTTTTTATAAAGATCCTTATCAATAAATAAAATATAGCAACACAGGCTATAATTACGAGTGAAATCTTTACTAACTCCGAAAAATAGATAAACCCAAAGTTTTCAGCTTCGCCGTGCAGTATAAAAAATACTATCAACAAAAAAAGAAACAAGGGTTTAATTTTAAGTAGTTTCAAATTATATTTTTTTCATTAAATAAAGTATCCTGTCTGTACCGGTAATAACTTGTTGTAGTAGTATTTCAAATGTTTTCGTAAAAACAGCTTCAAAATCCTGGCTTGTATAATCGTCAAAAATATCTTCCCGAGCTTGTAAAAGCAATTGTACTTTCTCATCTGTTTTAGGCACAAATTCTATTAAAAGGTATTTGCCCATTGGTGCCAGCCAGTCGGCTATAAATTGAAAAGGCAAATTATTGGCAATCGCCAGATGATGCACTAAAGCAAGGGCGAACACTACATCTCCCTTTATCCGTTCATTAAAAGATGCTCTTTCAGCATTGTTCCATCCTATAGCTGGTGATGGCGTTTGCAACGTATTTATTAAGGTTAAAATATTTTTTATTTTCTGGTTGCGGATGGCAATATACAAATCATTAATGCAGTTAGCATCTCCATCCACAGCAATAATTTGCGTAGCAGTGTTTTTAAACAATAAGCTAAAATACCCGTCATTAGCGCCAAGGTCAACAATAGAAGTAAACACAATCGTACTTAAAAAAGAAGTTACCAATGTTGTTTTATCCTGCAAATATTGATTGCTTAAAATGGTGGCGGCATAATAGTCGTCCCAACTAGATTTTTGTTTTTTAACATGCAGTTGTGTTACATACGAGATAAGCCCATTTATCAGTAACAACATTTTTTGCTTTGAAAACTGAGTTGCTGCCTTTACATTATTTTTTGCTTTGCCAATCTTTGTAGATGCTTGTAAATAGATATGCAGGTAAGTATGCAAGTTCCATTTTGCTTTTTTTGGCAAAAGAGATATCAGTAATGCTAGTGGTATGCCGTTAGGGTATACTGTGAACATTTTGCCTGTATCTGTATGGCAGTATTGTTGCAATAAAAGAGGCGCTAAAAAACATTCGCAAAACTGGCGGTATGCTATCCAGGGTTTTTCTGGTATATATTTTTCAAAAGATAAGGTATCAATAAAAATAGGCTTGCCATTCAGGAATTGAATATTGAAAGGTGTTGCGTCTTTTAAGGACATCCCTTTTTCAATTGCCTCTTTTGCTATGTTTAAAGTAAGTAAGGCTGCATCTTGCCACATGGCAAAACTCCACTCATAAGGATAAATTATTACAGGGACCTGTTGTGGTAAAATTATAAGCTTATCTGTAAATTGTATTACTTCATCAGAAACTTCTATATGGCTTACCAGCCATTTTTTTTTGGTTAGTAGAGCATACAAACCACCATCCATTAATTGCCTGTAATTATTTAGGTAGCTTTTATTGATACAGCGATAATATTTTTGCTGGTGTATAAATATAAAGCCATCCTTATCTCTATAGGAAGAAGTATGATTTGAAATATTGATAACGATAAAATTTTTAATGCTTTTTTAAAAAGCTGCAAAAAAAATCAACTAATAAACCTAAATTAATTGCGAAAAAAGGTAAATAGCAGTGTTAAGGCAACAGGCATTTGCCTAATCTTCTTTTTTATTTAAATGCTCTTCTTCAACATCTTCGGGCTTTGGTTTTACAAAAAATGATTTTATTTTCATCCACCCATTTTTAAAAAACATCATACCACCTAATACAGCAGCAATAATAACTTGTATTATATAAGCGCCGCTGCCTGGGTCAAGGTATAAAAAAGTATATTTCATAGGGAAATAATTTCAGCTAAGTTATATAAAATTTTAGTCATCGTTCCTATTATATCTCGCATATGCTACTAAAAAAGCCATTTTTTCATTACAAAAAATTTAACAAATATTTTATAATCAGCGAATTATTATTAAAGTCAAGGCTATAATAGCCTTCATAAATCAAACGGAATTTAATTAATTACGTCTCGAGCCTTTTATAACCAATGATTTTATTTATTTTTAACTATAACCCTACACTCGTGATAGCAAAACTCCCCCTAGAAAATTTTCTAATAATCGATATTGAAACCGTTTCAACAAAGCCAGATTATAACTCCTTAAATGAAGAGTGGCAACACCTGTGGGAAGAAAAAGTAAAACGCACTTTACCGGATGGTGTTAGCATAGGTGAGTATTATCCTCAAAGGGCAGGAGTAATGGCTGAATTTGCAAAGGTAGCCTGCA
>JANXVN010000250.1 GCA_025351645.1 Ferruginibacter sp. | reverse complement strand
AAAGCCCCAATATATTTTTTGAAAGTGTTGCTGCGCAAGATGATGATTTTTTTGATAAAGCAGTTGAAGGAGCGGTAATGTTCGCACTAAACCAGGGCGAAGTATGTACGTGCCCAAGCCGTATTTTGGTGCATGAAAATATCTATGAAAAATTTATGGATAAAGTAGTGCAACGTACCCGTGCTATAAAGATGGGCAACCCTTAGCGGCTGATACGATGATGGGTGCGCAGGCAAGCGAAGACCAGTACATAAAATTTTAAGCTACCTCGATATTGGCAAGCAAGAAGGCGCAGAAGTACTTACCGGCGGCATAGCATTTCACCAAAATAGCGGGTTAGGACATGGATTTTACATTAAGCCAACCATCTTTAAAGGCCATAATAAAATGTGCATTTTTCGGCAAGAAATATTTGGCCCGGTTGTATCGGTAACCACATTCAAAACTACTGAAGAAGCTATTGCTATTGCCAACTATACTTTGTATGGCTTAGGCGCCGGGGTATGGACGAGGGTTGCACACGAATTGTACCAGGTGCCAAGGGCAATACAGGCAGGCCGCGTATGGGTAAATTGCTATCATGCGTACCCTGCACACGCTCCTTTTGGCGGCTATAAAAAATTGGGCTTTGGCAGGGAAAACCATAAGATGATGCTGAACCATTATCGCCAAACAAAAAATATGCTGGTAAGCTACGACAAAAAAAGCTTGGATTTTTTTAGTATGATGGGCCACTATTTATAAAGGGGGGATAATGCCACCGATTTATTTTTATCTTTCAATTTATAAATAGATGATACAACGTATAGTAGCCACAGATAAAGCTTTAGCGCTTATTGAACAATTTAGGGCTATGCATGGCCCGCTTATGTTTCACCAGAGTGGTGGCTGTTGCGATGGCAGCCAGCCTATGTGCTTTACCGCAGGCGAATTTAAAGTTGGCAGTAGCGATGTTTGGGTTGGCACCATCAACGGCTGTAATTTTTACATGGCCAGGGACCAGTTTCAATATTCACAATACACCCAAATAATTTTAGATGAACGCCTGCCCGCGGCAGTAGCTTTTCGTTAGAGATACCATTGGGCGTACGATTTTTTGTGAAGTCTAAATTATTTACAGAAAACGAATTGAAAGAGTTGGAACCTTTACTTGAAATACCTGATTGATGTTTGCTGGATAATGGTAAAAGCCCTGCGTTGTGCGGGGCTTATTTAAAGGATAATTGATAATACCAATGCAACCCTTTCTCATCTTTGCTTGTCAACATGAAAACATCTTTATGAAACGTATTTTATTTGCGGCTGTCTTATTTATCTTTATGATTCCCGCTTCTTCTTGTAAAAAAGACAATAACGATATTTCCATTATCGGCACCTAGGAGTTGAGGTCGCTCAATGGACAAATAGGCAAAACCAATTATGCTGCGGGCAACGGGCACCTTATAAAATTCATAAGCAGCACTTATGAAATGTATGATAGCGGCAGGATTTCCAAAAGCGGGCAATACGAGCTGGTAGGTGATACTACTGTGGTTACCACCGTCTGCCTGCAAATAGCTCCCGGCCAATATACTGCCAGGATAATTTATGATAAAATATAGTGCTGGTAAAGCTTTTCTGCAACTAAAGGATGATAAATTATATTTTATTGCGGGCTGTTATGCGCTTGATGGCGGGCATGGGGAGGAATATAAACGGCAATAATTTTTTATCAGCTTACAGATTGCTTTTTAGTACAATACCTGTTATTGTAAATAAAAGTGGGATGTGCCGGGCTCGAACCGGCGACCCTCACGTTGTCGACGTGATGCTCTAAACCAACTGAGCTAACAACCCATAGCGCCTGCAAATATAATATAAACAGCGGTTTAAATTTTATTTAAAGATCCTATCCTTAAAAAGGGTATCTACATAAAATGGCGTTAATTTAAGGCCTGCTCCGTTTTTTACCTTACCCCCAAAAATAGGAGAACCTGGGCCCCTGCGGCGCCAATGCTACCTAACTCACTGGCATTGAATCTACATTTGTTTTTATTATTTCCAAAGCGTTTATGGCTCTTGCCTGGTATAGTTAATTTAGCATCCAATGCAACAAATTTTATGTAAATAAATGCTTAATGCCCGTTTAGGGGAATCATTTTATTAAGGTAGTATTTGTAATTGAACCAAATATATAATTGCTGGTATATGCTGATTGATTTTAAAAAAATATATGCACTTTGTCTTTTGCGGCACGGTCAATAGCGCTAATGCTGACCATGCAAAAAAGTAGGTTTTAAAAGTATGAGCCCTCTACAATAATAAATTGTACCCGGCGTTTTAAAATGATTAATCGTTATTAAATGACGTTTCGTTAAGGCTTTTTCTACTATAAAGAAGTTTAGGGAGAGATATTAACAACCATATTAAAACCTTAAATGCAGTCAACCTATATTCACAATTACGACAGAGTATTTGTTTACGCAAAAAAGAATTTATTCCATACTTAAAATTTTATTTATGAAAGTTTTAATTAACGAAGTAAAACCAGTTTTTTTTAAACGTGCTATAAAATTATTACTCATCATACCCTTTGCAATCTTCTCTGCAATTTTATGGGTTTATTATATCAGCGTATCTAAAATTTTATAATAACCTATTAGTTTACAGCATCTTACTTATCCTATTATAGATTTATAATTTTTCGTAATTAAAAATTTATAGCTTTTATATCAATGCCGTTAAGTTAAGGCATGCGCTGTATTTTACCTCACCCCCAACCCCTCTCCAAAGGAGATGGGAGCGTAACCCTCCGGGGCGAAAGCCACTTAACTTAACGGCATTGGCTTTTATATTTTAAAAATAATTACAGTTTTCGCTTATTCCTCAGATAATTTGTAAACTGTACATTTTACTTTACATTTCATTCGTATCATTCTAAAGCAAATAGTTTTTTTTAAACAGGTCTTATATTTATGGAAATTTTCTTCATTTGGTTATAAGTAAGAAATTTATTGTCTCTCCTTTTTTTTAAAAATTTCTTCTAGTCCTTGGCTTTTTTTAATTTTACTTATTCGCATTAATTTTTATGGTGCAGGTTTTGTGTAGTATTATTTTTATGAACAATTAATTACTAATACAAAAAAAATCATCATGCCAGAATTGCCTGATATAGAAGTATTTACACACAACCTCCATAAACTACTTGCCGGTAAAACACTTTTGAAAATAAAAGTTGTAAACGGCAAAAAGTTAAAAGACCTCCCTAATGAACTATCCAATAGGCTAGATGGCAGAAAATTAGTCCGTATTTACAGGGCTGGCAAAGAAATGCGTTTTGAATTTAAAAATGGAACGCTGCTCGGCCTACACCTAATGCTTACCGGCGATATATTTCTTTTTGAAAAAAACAATACGCATCAATCAACCATTGTAGAAATGTATTTTGAGGGCGGACAAAATATAGCCCTGAACGACCGTATGAAGAATGCCAATGTTAAGCTTGACCCGGTTGATAAAAAGGGGGTGGATGCACTAGCAAAGGAGCTTAATTTTAACTATTTAAAAGCAGCCTTTAAAAGAAAAAAAGCGGTAAAAGATTTATTGCTGGACCAGGATGTAATAAGAGGCATTGGTAATGGTTATAGCGATGAGATTTTATGGGAGGCAAAAATATCACCCTACTCTATTGCACAAGCAATACCTGATGAAAAAATTAAAGGACTAGTGCCAGTAATTAAAAAAGTATTAAAAGATGCTACTAGTAAAATACTTAAAGCAAACCCTCATAAAGTGAATGTGGAAGTTAAGGATTTCCTTAAAATACACACTAAATTACATACAGAAAGCCCTACTGGCGCTACTATTCTGATAGATGCAAAGGGCCTGCGCAAAACCTATTATACTAATGAACAGGTACTATATAAATAAGTATTAAATGCAAGTTTGACATTTATTTTAAGAAAAATTGTGTTTTTACATTTAAACTATTACCTTGTGCAAAGTTTTCATAGGGTACGGATTAAAAACGGGGCACTGTCTTTACAGGTAGCCCTTTTTTTTATTTTATGGACCCTTCGTAAATTTCTTTTTAACTGTGCTTCTACAGTAATAACTATTGTAAATTTTAGGGTAACATTTTTAATAAGCCCTGCACTTGCAGCCAATCGCCAAATCTTTCTATCCACGAATCAGAAGGCTGGTTTCGCACATTCATCCCAAAGCCATGCCCACCTTTTGAATAAATATGAAGCTCTGCAGATTTGCCTGCTTCGAGCCATTTATTATAAAGGCTGATGCTCATCGGCACCAGGTGCAATTCATCGTCAGACGCTGCAGCAATAAATATAGGCGGTGCATCAAACTTCATCATCGTTGTCAAAATAGGTGGCACGTAAGCATAAATTGGCGCCACAAAATCTGGTTTATTTTCCGGCGTATAATCAAAAGCACTTGCAGTTGCCAAAGTACCACCTGCGGAAAAACCCATAATCCCTATCTTGTTTGCTGCCAGGCCTAAATCAACCGCATGCGCTCGTACATAGGCTATGCTTTGCTTAGCATCCACAATGGCTAAAGGCATTAAGGGGCCAACCAATTTTGCTGCATTGGCAGCATCTTTCATCCGTTCATCCCTTTCTTTTCGGGGAAGGCTGGTAAGGCTGTGCACCAGCCTGTATTTTAATACAAAAACAGATACCCCTTTTTGGTTCAGCCACCTCGCAACATCCGCCCCTTCCGTTTTTATATGCAGGTAACAAAATGAGCCACCCGGACAAACAATAACAGAAGTTCCGTTGGCGATTGATTTTTCCGCAGGATAAAAGGTAATGGTGGGCTGTACCACATTATACACCAGCGCATCATTATATAATTCAACAGTATCCAGTTGTTCCTGCCAATTCCACGCTTCTGAGCCAGGCGCTTTGCCTGGCCAGATATTATATACTTTTTGTGCGTAGATAGTGCCTGAAAAGAACAGGCATATAAAAATTATACTGCTACATTTCATTTCGTTAGATTTATAATAAATTATCAATGACGTTAAGTTAAAAACTTAAATATTTGTCTTTACTTCATCCTTACCCTCTCCAAAGGAGCGGAAAAGCCTTAACTTATAAGCATTGAAAAAAATTAAGGGCAGCATACTATGCAAGCTTATTGCAACTACTTATACCCACTAACTATTATTTGGCTTATATAGTACTGATAACCTCTTCGGCGAATCCAAAACTCATAGTCATGCCAAGCCCATCCAGCCCGTTAATAATGTAAACGCCAGGTAAAGGTTTTAAAAATACATCTGTTTTACCATTGGTCATTTTAGGGTAAATGCCGTGCCAGGTCTGTGTTAATTGCCAATCACCGCACAATGCAAATTGTTTTAGGTAACTGATAATCATCTCGTTGATATACACCTTGTCGAAAGGGTCAAAAGTATTGGCAAGTTCATGCGAATCGCCTACGGTTAATTCGCCCATTTTGTTTTGAGATACCATTACATGTATGCCATGGTCGAGGTAAGCCTTCATCTCATTTTCGTAACGCTCTTTTAATTTTTCTAAAGATGCGGCGGCCTTAAAACTTTTGTAATGTATCAACGATAAGCCCCCACATAAAGAAGTGCCGATGCGGGTACTATTTTTATCTGTAAAACGCATCATCTGCAGCTTGCATTTGGTAATGTCCAACGCATCGAATTGTTCTGGAAATAATGTTTCAAAATCTGCACCACTACACACGCAAATTAAATCTGCCTGCATGGTTTCATCGCCCATCCATAGCATGCCTTCGGATACATTGGTAACGGCCTTGCCCCAAATAAATTCAATGTTATGTTTCTCTTTCAGGTAAATAGGTACTTTGGCAACAGCCTCCCTGGGGTCAATAATTATTTCTGTGTTGCTATACAAACCGCCGTATAAGCCATCGGGGTTAACAGCAGCATATTTTTTGCTGATACCTCCTTTATCCATTAGTTGAACCGTTCTTCCGCTTGCGGTAAAACTTTCCTGGAGCTCCTGCAATACCTGCCACTCATCTGCATGGTGCGCCACGTGGAGGCTGCCAGCTTCCTCGTACCAGATACCTGTTACATCGGCAATATCTTTCCATATTTCCCTGCTGCGCATGGCCCTGTTATAATATTTCCCTTCGGCTTGCCCAATGGGCCATATCATGCCAAAGTTCCTGATAGAAGCACCTACAGCCTTATCGCTCCTTTCAATTACAGTAACCGCATAACCTTGTAAGGCCAATGCCCGTGCGGTAGCCAGGCCAAGTATGCCCGCTCCCACTACGATTGCTTTTTTACTATCCATATATTGATTATAATTTTTTATACATTTTTGAATGCAGGAGCAAGCTACAACCAACCAGCAATATGCCCACAAAACCTGCGGAATAAAATAAAAAAGAAAAGAAATTTACCCAACTGTATTTTATCGGTATAAACTCTTTTACCAACAGCACTACCACGGTACCGAGGTACCCAAACGCATCTGCTATATACATCAAGAAACCGATATTGCCTTTTATTTTATATACAGACAGCATCCTTTCAAAAAACAAACAATTGAAGGGCAGGTAACCGAGGTACAGGCCTGCCGTAGCAGTAACCATCCACGTAAATGGGCTTACAATATGCAGGTTAAAAAGCATTGTAATAAAAGCCGATATAGCAACACCTGCTATGATTAAATAATGGCTCATGCGGAAAGCTTTGTAATTATCTTTTATCAAAAAAAAGCCACCCACTACCGCTAATGCAAACAGTGAAATAATAGTACCTGTCTGCGCAAAAATACTTGCATTGTTTTGGTAGCCCGTCTCCGTCCACAATTCATTGGCAAAGTCTTCGCTAAAATCCCTTACGATGGTGAACACTGCGTAAGCTATTACCACCGGCACCATTGATAAGCCAAATTGTTTAAGGAATTGCTTGCGTTCATCGCTCGTCATTGGGCTACGGATGGTTCGGTGTGCGATATCATCTGCAGTTGGTGGCGGCGTTTGCGATAATAGCCAAACCGTTCCCAGTAAGGGGATTATAAAAATAGCACCCGCGGTAAAAGGCATCCACCAATCTGAAATATGCAGGCTCAACTGTATCCACTTACCGACAGTTTTAGCCATGCCCGATGCAAAAATAAAACTGGTAGCCAGCACAGCGCCCATCAACTCGGTAGTTTTCCTTCCTTCTAAATAACCAAACACTAAGCCCCAAACCATACCCAACGGAAGCCCGTTGATGAACAGGCAAATAATATTATAAGGGGCAGGGATAACAGCAAATAATAGCAAGCTCGCCCATGCAATCCCTATGCAGCCTACTATGCACGCAGCACGCTTTTCGGGCAGCATGGACGAGATGAACCTGATGCCATAAAACTTGCTGATCATGTAGCCAAATACCTGCGCAATAACCAGGCATACTTTATAAGATATACCTAAAAAAAATACATTGTTGTATAAGCCAACGGTAAATGGTTTTCTAAAACCGTACATGCAGCTGTACACTATAAAAGAACAAATAGATACGTAACTAACAAATATAACTGGCGAACTATTTAGCCAACGGATGATACCCTTGCTATAATTAATTTGCATTGCGCCTGCCTCCATAAAAATTATTAAGTAAGATGAATATTGGAGAATAGTTAGAGGCTACGACTGCCTTTCCTGTAGATGCGCTATCATCATTTGTTTGTAATAATCCAGTGATGGCAAAGGTTTTGCCGTTTCTTTGGCCTGCTCATCCCACCGGCGTAACTGCACATATTGTGCGCTTAGCGGGTCACGCTCAAAAGCTTTTGCTTCTGCTGGCGTCATCACACCTCCCTGAAAGCCTAAAGTTTTTATGCTGGCTTCAGACAACTGGTTAAAGTACTCCGGGTACTTAAAAGTGAGGTAACGCTTTGCCTGTACATGCGACTGTACCAACCTTGCAATTTTTTTAGCAAAGCCTTTGTTTACTAAATATTCAGCACCCAATTTTTCATGGTCAACCACGCCGGCACCATCCATATTCTGTAACTTTTTTTCAGGAAAAGCAAATTCGTATAGATGCCCGATGTCATGAAAAAATGCTGCCAGTATCAAGTCATCGCTAGCGCCTGCGGCTTCAGCCAATTGAGCACATTGGCACATATGCTCTATCTGCGAAACTGGCTCGCCAATATAATCTTCGTTACCATGATTTTGGTACAACGATAATATTTCATCTACCGTTTGTAGTATGGTTTGCTTTTGCATGCTTTTAGTTTTCGCCTTGCAGCTACCCGGTGAGCCACCCTTTGGGAGTTACTCACCGGGTATCAGAAAGGCCGTTTACTTTTTATAGATACTTTCTATTGGTATTGCTACCGGATGCTCCGCTGTAAATGTAAGTCCCAGCAGCGCACTAAATGTGGCTGCCAATTGTTTTTGGTATAACAAACCGGGAGTTTTTATTTCGCCAAACGGTGCTGTATCAGGGCCAATGGCTGCTACCCATATATGCCCTGCATCTTCAATAGCAGCACCATGGTCTCTCCACTCATCTTTATTTTTATCACCCCTGCCGTGGTCGCAAGCAACTATTAATGTTGTTTTGTTTTTATATTTTGGGGTTGATTGTATGTAGCCCCAAATATCGGCCAGCATAGCATCTTCGGCATAAGCGCTTTTTAAATACTGGTCGTATTCGCCGCCGTGTGCAAAATCGTCAGTTTCATCAAAGGCGATATATAAAACTTTTGGTTGGTAGGCTTTCATGTATTCCCTTGCCGCAAAATAAGTCAGTATATCAAGCCGTACATCCAGTGGCTTTGCGGTTAAAAGTTGCATATCGTTTATCAATTGCAGGGATTGGTTTTTAAACTTCAGCGTATCCACATCTGCGTTTACATACAAGCCACTTCTTTGTGTGTTTAAGATGTACGGAAAAACATCCCAGGTGGTAAAGGCGGCTACTTTATTTTGATAGCCATTTTGTTGGTTAATAAATTCCAGTACATTGGTATTCTTGTTCCACACCTTATCATTGCTGTTGACTAACGTATCCGGGTAGCCGGTAAAAATTTCGTTGTAGCCAGGGTATGAAAATTTGTAAGGATTAGCATTATCTACTTTATTGCCCAACCAGCGGTTGCCATACAATTGCCCTTGCTGGCTGATAGTGCTCCACAAAAAAGGGAACAGTTTTTTACGCCTTTCATCAGCGGTGCTGCTCCAGAATTGTTTACTGGTGCCGCTGCTATCTTTTGTGTATTTTTTATTTTTTAGCAGGGCTGAATCTGCACCGCCAAAAACTTCCTGCCAGCGCATGCCATCTAAAGTAACGATAACCAGGTTTTCTGTTTTGTGCTGTGCGAAAGCCATGTTTGTAATAACTCCTAACAGCACCAGCAGGTAATAAAAATGTTTCATTTATTTGTTTGATTGTAAAAAATACGTTGTGTTGAACAAATATAACAAGGCGGCACTTGATGTGCCGCCTTGTTATATTATCTAAAAATTATCATTTATAAAGTTATTGTATCAACCACATTTTAGCATTGATATCATCGCTACCGTTATATTGCTTTTGTACCGCATCAATATAATTAGTGGCGTTGGCTACTTTTTCATTTGATGGATATTGAAACCTTAAAGGTATTATACCACCATTACCTGTACCCGTACCTGCACTAAAAGCAGGTATGCCGGTTCTGCGCCATTGATAATAACCTTGTAAACCCGAGTTACGGGCATAGGCAAAATACTTTTCTGTTAATATTTGGTTTAAGCCATTGGCGTTATTACCCATATATTTTACAAGTGGCTGATTAAAATAGGCGTTGAAACTAAAAGGCATATTGTAAGTAGCATCGCCTGTTCCTGCGGCGTTACGAAAAACTACCTGGTTTAAACCATCTGTAACACCATAAAATGCAAACATTGCTTTGGTTCCGTTTTGGTACCATGCACTAGCATCACCGGTTATCCAGCCTCTGTTTAGTGCTTCTGCAATATCATAACATGTTTCTCCATAACTTAAAATCAAGGTAGGCTCTGCAGTAAATGTTTTATAATAATGATTGTAATTATAAAGACAAATTGATTTAGCACCTGATAAGGTAGCCAAAGTACTTACATCATCACCAGACCTGCCCCCAACAAATGAATTATAAGAAGTATCGCTGAAGCCAAGCCCACGTGCAGGTTCTCCAAAAATCATCGCCCTGATATCGTTGAATTTACCAAGGTTGGTTTCCAATGTGGCTGCAATATTTAAGCGGCCTGCGTTGTTACCATAATTTGATGGGTTATCCGGATAATAATTAAATGTACTGTTGAACACGTATTGCAGGTTATCATCGTTACTGGTAAAAATCGGGTAAGTAACCGGGTTGCTAAAAATAGCTGCAAATTGTGCCGGTATGCTTAAATCTGCGTCGCCTGCCTTTTTACTTAGTTCAATTAACACACGTAATTTATAACTATTAACCACTTTTTGCCATTTTATTAAAGCCTCCCTGCCGTTGGAGCCAGCTACTGGATTATTGATTCTTTCTTTATAGTAAAAATCACCTGAAAATTCAAGAAATCCATTCTGTATAAAACTAGCTAACATGGTATTTGCAGTATCAAGCCAGGCTAAAGATTGTTTAAATATTTGTTTTTGCGTGTCGTATTTAGGCGCTGTGTTGCCCAATCCTTTTAAGGCGTCAGTCATAGGCAGGTCACCTACAGCCTCTGTCATATTTACAAAGAAGAAAGCCCTGAAAAATAGGCCGAGTGCACGATATGGGTTAACGTCCGTACCGGTTATTCTTTTTGCTTCTGCTTCCATTGCGGTTACATTTTTAAGTGTACCAAAGTTTAATGAGGTACTGCCTGTCCAATATTTATTATCGCCATAATAGTTGTAATTGCTTACAATATACTGGCTGTATTGATCGGGTGAGTTACCAGGCTGTGTAACTAAATCGTTTAAAATAGTGGGTAAAATGAGGCTTGGTGGAACTTGAACCGGTAAATTTTTATTTATCGAATAATCTTCGAATTTTTTGGAACAACCCGTTGATAAGACAAGGGCTGCCAAAACTGATAATAATGATAATTTGAAATGTTTCATGTAAATATTTTTAAAGTAACTAATTAGGTCGAATTCTTTTAAAAAACAATGTTTACGTTAACGCCATAACTTCTTGTAGTAGGTGTTTGAAGGTTATATTCCCTGCTAACACTACCAAATTGGTCGCGGCCTGGGTATTGATCAACATCTATATCATGAAATGCTTTTGGAAAAAAGTATAACAAATTTCTGCCTACTAATGAAACATCTATTTTAGAGATGTGTTTGCCTAACATTTTAGTTGGTAAAGAATAAGTAAGTACAACTTCACGCAATTTTGCATAGGTTTTGCTAACCATAGTATGTTGGGGATCGTTATAAAAACTACCTACGTAATCCTGTACCCAGTTAGTGGTAGAATCGTTAGGAGTATATTTTAGGCCACCGTAATTAATAATCTTACCAGTTGTTGCATCATATTGTATATTGCCTGAACCACCAACAACCTGTACGCCATCACCACCTAATATTGGCCTTCCGCCTGCATCTCTTGCACCTGCTGCGTGAGACGGGTGTAAAGGATCAACACCAAAGTAACCAGCATCCTCCCAATGTTGTGATTCGTATAAACGGGCTGCACCAATTACGCCTGTTGCAGTGTTTAAACCACGTCCGCCCTGGGTTAATTTGCGTAATACTCTATCTTGTATTTTACCGCCAACCATTCCATCAAATTGAAAAGATAAACTGAAAGATTTATAAGAAAATTTATTATGGATACCCCAGCTCCAATCAGGATCGGCATGACCAAGGTGTTGTGCTTTTGGTAAATAAATAGGGAAGCCTGATTCGTCATGAATCACTTTCCCATCAGGTGTTAAGGCCTCAAATTTGCCATATAAATTATCTACACGGTCACCAATATGCAATGGGTATCCAGTTCCGTTATCAATGCTTTTAACACCACCCGCAAAGGCTGTATAAACTTCTTTATAAGTGCTCCAGTTGATTAACACATCCCAACGGAAACCATTTTGAGATTGAATTGGAGAGCCATTTAAACTTAATTCTCCACCGGTTCTTTTTGTAGTACCGCCGTTAGTAATATAATAATTTAAACCGCTTGCTTCTGAAATTTGCTGGTTTGAAATTGTTGGACCATCCTTATATTCAAAATATGTTGCGTTAAACCCTAACCTGTTCTTTAAAAAACGCATATCTGTACCAACTTCGTAGTTAGTGCGTGATGAGGGTTTTATATTGGTATTATTTAAATAGTTTGGAGAACTTGCAGCGGTTTGATTATTGTACACCGGTGAAGTTGTGTATGGAGGTGTACCTAAATTATAGTTGGCTCCATCGTACGGAGTATAATAATTATTGCCGTAACCAACCGGGCTACCAGAACCAAGGCTTTGAAAAGCAGTACCTGCATAAGCACTTGTACCACCATCTTTTACATTAGCATAACTGGCTCTCAGCTTTAAAAAAGTGATTGCTTTTGGCAATATTATATAATCTGATATGGCAGTACTGATGGCTACTGATGGATAAAAGAATGCATTGTTGTGATTTGGTAAAGCTGATGTTTTATCAACCCTGCCTGTAGTGCTTAAAGTAAAGTATTTTTTATAGGTAAGATCAAGAGAATAATAAGCACTCATCAATAAAAGATTAGAGCCGTAAGAAAAAGACCTAACTGGCTTTAATGTATTTGCAAATGTGTACACGTTAGGTATAATTAACTGATCGGTACTAACGTAGCTTGAAGTGTACTTCATATTACGTGCAGAACCTCCGCCCAAAGCGCTGATTGAAAAGCCAGAGTTTAATACATTTTCCTTATTGAACCTTAATAATAATTCGGTATTGTTTTCCCACAGGTCCCGACGGTCTTCTCTGTAGTTACCATGGTTATGTTCATCTCCGTAGGGATGAGCAGAAAAAGGTTCTTTTTCGGTTCTCATCACATTGTAAGTTGTTACGTTTGACCGTAGCATTACATCAAGATTTTTATTGAATTTGTATGTAAATGCGGTCCATCCATACAAATCATTTTTGTAATGGCCACGTAACCATTCGTAGCTCATAAAGTAAGGGTTCTGGTAACGTTTGTACTCTACAAAGTTAGATTGCGTACCTACTTTACCTGGCTGCCAGTAATTAATGATGTTTGGATCTTTAACGTTCCAATCTGCACCGGTCCAGATATCTATATTATATATGATACTGTTTGGGCCATAATTGGCATCAGGAATATTTGGTGTAAACTGCCTGTTGTAATTAATGTTTGCTTCAATTTTAAATTTATCACTTACATCATAACTTCCTAAAACATTAAAATTTAAGGTATTTAAAGAAGTGTTGGGCGTGATGCCAGTTTGATGGCCATCAGATACAGACATACGAACTGTAGAACGATCTGTTACACTTGAAAAGTTGATATTATTAGTGGTTAATAAACCAGCTTGGAGAAAATTATTTAAATTATTTGAACCTCTTGAAACCCATGGTGTTGGTGCGATATTGCCTGTGTAAGGAGGTGCTATATTTTTGGTGTAATTAGGGTCCTTACCATAAGTGATGGTATATGTTTTTGTAGGGTCGTATTTACCATCGTATTGTGGTAATGACAAGCCAATATTAAGCCTGGGGCCCCAAACATCATAATCTTTATCATTTAATCCACTACCAGTACCATTGCTGGCATAATCTCCAAATGCATATTGCTGGTTATCACCACCGCCATATTCGTTTTGTACTTTTGGTATGGCAATAAAACCTTTATTTATTTGAGTACTACTATTAATTTCTACCGTGTAGCCTTTTTTATTTTGCTTGCCTCTTTTTGTTGTTATTAAGATGGCTCCATTAATACCGCGGCTACCATATAAAGCTGCAGCAGACGGACCTTTTAAAACAGTGTAAGTTTCAATATCATCCGGGCTAATGTTCCAGGTATCGGAGTTGATAGGTATACCATCTACCACATAAAAATTTAATGGCGAACCACGAAGTAATACTACCGGTGCTGCCAATAATTCCTGGTTGATACCAACATTTAAGCCGGCAACTTTACCAACAAGCCCATTAATGGGGTTTGATTCCCTTGCTTTTAAAAGATCGGAGCCTTTAACTTCCTGTACGGAATAGCCCAATCTTTTTACATCTTTTTTTACGCCCAGGGCAGTTACTACTACCTCGTTTAATTGCCCAGTACCTGTAGCCAACTGTACATTTAGTGTGGCAGCCGCAGTAACTGTTTGGTTTTCATAACCAACGAAGCTTACAGTTAATTTTTCGCCTTTAGCGGAAGTAATAAAAAACTCGCCCCTGGTATTAGAGCTAGTTCCTTGTTTTGAAGTTTTTGCTTGTATTGTAGCGCCATCTATTGGCTTACCTGTTGCGGCATCGGTAATGAAGCCTTTAACAGAAATACTTTGTGCAACTAATAAGGATGGAAGGCAGAATATGGCAAAAGCCAATATCAGCCTCTGTAAGGAGGTAAAAATGTGCGTCATAAACAGTAAAAGTTTTTTGATTAAGCAACAAAATTATCTGCCGAATTTTAACAAATAGTTTTGAAAAGGTTAAGGAATTATTATCCTTTAATTATATAAAGTTTATTTAAAATATTGAAGGGGGAAATAGATTTATCCTGCAAAAAATAGTGAGATTAATATGCTTTTTTCATTATAAAGACTAGGACCAACAAAAAGTTAAAAAATGATAAATTTGATTAAGTAATGGATTATATAAATAAATATATGATTTTTT
>JANXVN010000232.1 GCA_025351645.1 Ferruginibacter sp. | reverse complement strand
TTAATTCTTAATTTTTAATTTTTAATTCTTAATTATCCTTTTGACTTAATTTTGTATAAATATTATAACTCCTTTAAATAAAAATAATGACTAGCAAAGAAGAAATAGCAAAACAAGACAATAAAACTTTTATTACGGGAGTAATTATTGTTACTGTATTAGAGGTAGCTTTCTGGCTATTATTTTATTGGATACACCTTAAGATAAGGGGCTAATTATAACAGTTTTTATGCACTGACGTTAATAAATTATTTGAGCAACGGAGTAATATCCGTTGCTTTGTTATGTCCGCTGGTTTAACATAGGCCCGCTAGTTTGATTGTTTTGACATGCTAAAGGTTATCCACCTTATTAACCGATTTACCTTGCACATACAATTTAGGCACAGCTAATTTTTGAGATTGATAGATGCCTGAGTGGCCGCTAAAATAATAAGCGGTAAAACAAGCAACGGCATAATAAATTACATTTTCGCTACCAAATAATTCGATGCCCATTAAGGTGCAGGCTAGCGGGGTATTGGTTGCGCCGGAAAATACCGCAATAAAACCCAGCCCGGCCATAAGGTCAATTGGTGCGCCTGTTATTACGGCCAAAAGGTTGCCCAGCGTGGCGCCTATAAAAAATAGCGGTGTTACTTCGCCGCCTTTAAAGCCCATGCCCAACGTAATAGCGGTAAGCAATAGTTTCCAAAACCAGCTAAAGTAAGTGGCACCGCCCGCATGAAATGCAGATAGGATACTTACGCCATCTGCATGTGGGCTGCTTACGCCCAAGCCCAAATAATCGAATGTACCTAACAGGTAACTTATACCCACAATTAATGCCGCACCAATAACAGGCACCAGCCATTTTATTCTTATCAGTTGGTTGCTTTTGTTTTTTATAAAATGGGTGAGTCCTACAAAAAAGAAACTTGCAAAACCAAATAATACCGATGCGCTAATTACTTTTATCAACAACAACAGGTTAAAAGAAATAGGTGGCAAAAAAGTATTGCTGCTGGCTTTATAAGCAATGGCATATTGTGTATGGTAGATGCCGCATGATGTGCAGGTGATATGGGCAATGATGGCTGCGATAAGGCAAGGTATCAACGCATCATATTTTATGCGCCCGATGTACAATACTTCCAGCGCAAAAATGGCACCTGCTACTGGTGTGCCAAATACCGCTGCAAAGCCGGCAGCCATACCGCACATCAACAAAATTTGAAGCTTTTGTGGCGGCAATTTAAACAGCTTGCCAAACTGTGCTGCTATGCTGCCGCCCATTTGTACTGCGGTGCCTTCCCGGCCTGCGGAGCCGCCGAATAAATGGGTAAGCACGGTGGTAAATAAAATTAGCGGCGCCATAACTGCGGGTACGCCGCCGCCTGGCTGGTGTATTTCTTCTATAATTACATTATTGCCGGCAGCGCTGCTTTTTCCAAATTTATCGTATAACCACCAGATTAATATGCCTGCCAATGGTAAAAAAAAGATAAGCCATATATGCTGCCAGCGCATGTTGGTGGCTTGCTGTAGCAGCCATAAAAAGAAGGCTACCAATAAACCGATAGTAATTGAAACGGGCATAATAAGTAACGTCCAGCTTAGGAGTTGCTTTGCTATAAAAAATTGCTGTGTGAAGAAGTTTGATTTTTTCATTCCTACAAATAGTTTACCTGTAATAAAATAATTACCATTTGTAGGCGCCATTAGTCTTGCAGAAAAGACGGTTAAGTAGGAAGACACCATTTCCTTTGATGGCTCAAAAATAGGGTTTTTAGTGATAAAGCGTAGCGGCGCTTTGGTATTGGGTGCGTTTCAAATTTTCGTTTAATCTTTTTGCCCCATCGGGGTTACCTATTTGTAGCAGAAAATTCCGGAAAATAAAAGCGAGCCTTAGGTACGGAACTAAATAGGGGTAACCGAAATGCGGCATTTGCAAATTTGATATTTATTGCTACAAACAGGTAGCACCTACGGCGCATTTTAACCGAAAATAACATATACCCTTGTTTTTGCCGGTGAGGCGGTAAGGCGTTTTTTTATTTTAGGCATAGTCATTTTAAATACTTACAATTTATCGGTTTTCAAGCAACAAAATACTATTGGAATTGAAGCGCAAGGGATAGGAACGTAAATCCTTTTTTTGTCGGGCCGCCCGCAAAAAAAGATTGAAGTGCATAGCCCGGCCCTTGGGTGCGCCCCGCTTTAATTGATAATTGGTTGAATGACAATTGAAAATTGAAGTACGTTGATAGTTAAGCGGTAGCTTTTTGTAAATATTGATGTGTTAGTATCGTCCATTTCTATTAGCTTTATAAAAATTGAGCGAGATGAAAAAAATTGCTTTGTACATTGTTTTACTGGTTGCTACAAACGTTGCTTTTGCTCAAACAGATACTTCGGCACTGTACTATAAATACCCGAACGTGCCGCCTTTTACAATGACTAAAGTACCCGACAGCACTACGTTTGCCAAGGCTGGGCTGCAAAAAAAGAAGGCGACTATGATAATGGTTTTTAGTCCGGATTGCGACCATTGCACCCATGAAATTAAAGAGCTGCTTGCCCATATAGAGCTGTTTAAAAATGCACAGATAATATTGGTATCGCACCTCGACTTCCACTACATAAAAACTTTTTACGAAGACTATAAAATTGCTAATTACCCTAACATAACGGTGGGTCGTGACTACAGTTATTTCTTTGGCACTTTTTTTAAGATAAAATTTTTGCCCGCTATTTTTACTTACAACAAAAAAGGAAAATTTGTACAAGCGTTTGATGGCAGCGTGGCTGTACAAAAAATTGCGGCTTCTTTACAAATGCTTTAAGGAGCGTTTTATTTTTATATTATCTGCTGAAGTATTTTACTTATTTTAGCTATGCAAAATTTATTGCCATTATAATTCCTTTTTAAGATGAAAAAAACGATTGCCTTTTTATTGGCGGGCATGCTTACTGCCACTGCCTTTGGTAACATTATGCTACCAAAAATTTTTGGCGATAATATGGTGCTTCAACGCAGCAAGCCTATTGCTATTTGGGGCTGGGCGGCACCTGGCGAAAAAGTTACGGTGCAGTTTAATAAACAAACTAAAAATACCATTGCCGGTGCAGCGGGCAAATGGATGGTTTCTTTGGCAGCAGAAAATGCTGGCGGCCCTTTTGAGTTAACGGTTAAGGGCAGCAACGAAATTGATATAAAAAATATTTTGGTGGGCGAAGTTTGGGTTTGTAGCGGGCAAAGCAATATGGAAATGCCTATTGAAGGCTGGGGCAAAATAAATAATTACCAGCAGGAAATTGCTGGTGCCAATTACCCGATGATACGGCATTTTAAAGTACCTAATACCACAAGCACAAAGCTAAAAGATGATTTGGCTGGTGGTGATTGGAAAGTTTGCAGTCCGGTTACTGCAGGCGATTTTTCTGCAACCGCGTACTTTTTTGCGAGAGAATTATACAACAAATTAAAAGTGCCTATTGGGTTAGTAAATACCAGTTGGGGCGGCACACAATCGGAGGCATGGACGAGTGAAAAAGCGTTTGACAGCAACCCCGAAATGAAGTATGTAGCCACCGCAATGAAAAGCAGCCCGCTAGAAAAAAATATGCAGGAACGCAGCCAACTGGTATTGACAAGCATCACTAAACTGCAGGGCGATTTTGATGGCGCCGCCAATACAAGCGATTGGAAAAACAATGATTTTGACGATAGCAAATGGCCGGCGATGAAAGTACCAGGCGTGTGGGAAAGCCAGGGGCTGCCTAATTTAGATGGTACTGTTTGGTTTAGAAAAACAATTACTATTAGCGATGCAGATGCTGGCAAAGTGGCTGTGCTGGAGCTTTCGTTAATTGACGATAATGATGAAGCGTACATTAACGGCGTAAAGGTTGGCAGCACAACAGGCTATAATATACCAAGAAAATATACTGTTGCGGCGGGCATTTTAAAGGCGGGCAAAAATACAATAGCAGTAAAAATTGAAGATACCGGAGGCGGCGGCGGCATTGATGGAGATGCGGCCTTGGTTAAATTAACCATTGGAGACAACGTGCTGCCATTGGCAGGCGATTGGCTTTTTAGGGTTGCCAGCATTAAAGCAGGCAGCACCGGCATTGGCCCTAACGATTACCCTAGCTTATTGTTTAATGCTATGCTTAACCCCATTATAAACTATACTATCCGTGGTGCTATCTGGTACCAGGGCGAAACCAATGCCGGGCGTGCCTACCAGTACCGCACTGCGTTTCCGCTGATGATTACTGATTGGCGGCAGCATTTTAAGCAAGGCAATTTCCCATTTTACTTTGTGCAATTATCTACTTTTGGCTCTGCGGCTGCCAACAGCAATACAGGCAGCGATTGGGGAGAACTAAGAGAAGCACAGGCTATGGCGTTAAGCCTGCCCAACACTGGCATGGCAGTAACTACCGACATTGGCAACCCTGCAGACATTCACCCAAAAAATAAACAGGATGTTGGTAAAAGGCTTGCCCGCATTGCTTTGCATGATGTGTATAAAACAACAGGCGAATATAACAGCCCAATGTATGCAGCCTTAAAAACAACTGCAAACAAAACAGCACTTTCGTTTACCCATACGGGCACGGGCTGGCTGATAAAGGATAACAATACTATTACTGGTTTTGAAATTGCTGGTGCCGATAAAAAATTTGTGCCTGCTGAAGCGGTTATTGCTGGCAATACAATTATTGTTTCTGCTGATGGAATTTTGCAGCCCGTAGCTGTTCGTTACAATTGGGCCAACGATGCATCGGCGGGTAATTTGTTTAATAAAGAAGGGTTTCCTTTAGCACCCTTTAGAACAGATAAGTGGGAAGGCATAACGGTCAAGAATAAGTACAGTATTGGCTTGTAGCAGCCTGGCTGTAATTTTCTTATGTACTTGTGTATAATAATTAGCGCAGCATAAATTTAAATAGAGGGATTTTTGTAATTTTGCACATCGATAAATTATAAAAATCCCTCTATATATTTACATGAAGCAACAACAATCTTTTCCATCGGAGAATCAAAATACGGCCAGGGGGCTTACCATTTCTAAAGCCGGCAAACAACAGCTTACCAAAAATCAGCAGGCATTTAATAAACTTACACAGCGGATAGAAAAATTGCAGAAAGATATAGAAAAGAAACAACTGCAGTTTGACATGGCCTTAAAAGTTTATGGCAACGAGTTATATCCAGCGCAGCAAAAATTATTAGAAAGCAGGCGTAAATTAATTATTGTTTTATGGGAAGTTTATAAAAGCTACAAGCTTTCTAAAACAGAACAGCGCCATTTAAAAAATGTGCTGCAGTTTCATATGCAAGAATTGATTGAGGATACTACTGCTGAGCCAGATGAGGTTATACAACAAATTTTTTCGGAGCTGGAAGGTATTAGTTATGACAAGATGGTGCAGGAAGATAAAGAATTAAGGGATGCTGAAATGAAAGAGGCCCTGAAAAAAATGAAGGTAAATATGGATGGCGTTGACATGGAGGACGAAGCCGCCATGGCAGGAAAGTTTGCAGAAGCCCAGCAAAAAATACTGGAAAAAGAAGCTGAGCATAAAGAGCGTGAAGAAAAACGACAGGCAAAGAAAAAGAAGACCAGCAAGCAAGAAGAAAGTGAAAAGATGCGGAAGGCGGTGGATGAAATGAAACAAAAAAACATCAGCACGATTTATAAGCAACTGGCAAAGCTTTTTCACCCAGACCTTGAGCAGGATGAAGAGCGGAAGGTAGAGAAAGGTATTTTGATGAAAGAATTAATAGCAGCATACGAAGCTAAAAATTTACATGCGCTGCTAACGCTGGAGCTTAAATGGATACATAAGGAGACGGACCATTTGGAAAGCCTTACGGAAGAAAAATTAAAAATATACCTTGAAATTTTAAGGGAACAGGCCAGCAATTTAGAATACCAAAAAATAATGGTTGCGCAACAGCCTTCATACGCTATGTTGTTTAGCGTGTTTGGGTTTAGCGTGCAGCAATACCCTGTAGAAATAGTAAAAACAGAAGTAAAAAAGACAATAGGTATCGTGCAGGAATTTGAAAGCGACATTAACAATTTTGAAAGCGATAGGGCGTTGCGCCATGTTAAAGAAATGCTTAAACAGTGGAAAAAAGATGAACAACAATATAACCAGGACGAAGAGTTAATAAAGCTGTTTTTTGGAAAGTAACCGCTTGTTTATTTCTAGATAATTTTGCTTTATTACCTTACCCCTTTTTGAATTAAAAAATTTACTAACTCTTTTACATGATTAGTTTGCAACCCTTGTAAACCTAGTTTCAATGCGGCTTCCCATTGTTCACTGTTTTCATTTTTCGATTGGATGTCTGCCCAAATAGGTATTTGTTTTGCTTTAGCGGCTGCCACGGTTTCGGCATTGTATTCTGTATAATTCCCATCTAAAATATCTATATCGAATGTAACCAGCAGCTTATTCATTTCCTCTTTGGTCTCTATGCTTCGTGGTAAGCTTATCATTAACGGTATCATAGGGGCAATGGTACCCCACTCTGCAAACTGGTGCGGTTGGTTGATGTACACTATTACATGCTCCTGCATGCCTGCGGCTAAAATTTGTTCAAAGGTTTCGGCAACAGGCGCTTCTTTAAAATCGAGGTAAATATTTATTTTGCCTTTGCATAGTTCCAGCACTTCTTTAAAGGTTGGTATAGTTTGTAAGCTCCACTGGGGATGAAATGGATCACGTACTTTTTTATTGCGGATAGAATCAAACAGCATGTCTTTTACTTCCCCATCATAACCCGTCATGGCTTTGATGTTATCGTTGTGCATTATTATCAGCTGGCTATCTTTTGTTTGCCTCAGGTCTATCTCTACAAAATCTGCCCCGTTGTCAATGGCATTTTGATAAGCTACTAAGGTATTCTCTGGTGCTTTGCTATGGTCGCCCCGGTGGGCTATCACTATAAATTTATGGTTGCTTTTTGGTAAGGGCGTTGTTTGCGCCCTGCCAATTATCGATAAGCATAATACTATTATCAGTAAAAAAAATAAAGATTTTTTCTTCAGCATAACATGATTTTATATAGGTGTTTTTTAAATTTTTTATTTTAATTTACAAATAGGTTATTCCGCTGGGATAAAATACATCTGCCTTATTTTGCTACAAAGAGGTTATCTCGCTGGGATAAATACATGTGCCATATTTTTCTTCATAGAGGCTATCCGGCTGGGATAAATACAATTTCAACAAATATTTAAACAGTCGCCCCTGCCGGATATAGAAACAAAATGAGAATTAAAATATACTCTTTAAACTAATTAAAAATAGGCAAAGCATTTGCTTTAAATGGTTAAGTAGCGTTATGTTTTTGTTATACCTTTAAGTTATTAGTTTAAGGTTATTTATATTGCAAGAGGCATGTGTGCTTACAACAAGATGCCTACAAACAACAACACTTTATTTATCATTACTCAAAAAATATTATAATTTCATTTTACCATGTTTACATTTTCTAACCCACATATAACTATTGCAACGCCTGCAGATGCGGCGGCAATTACAGCTTTGCTCAACAAAGCTTACCGGGGCGAGGATGCCAAAAAAGGATGGACGCATGAGGCGCATCTTATTGGTGGCGACACCCGTACCAATGAAAGCAGTATTAAAGAATTGATTGAAATACCGGATAGTATTATTGTAAGGTATAGTAACAATGAACAAAAGCTTATAGGTTGTGTAAACCTGCAAAAGCATGGCGATAAATTGTATTTGGGCATGCTAAGCGTATCCCCGCATTTACAGGGTGCTGGCATAGGCAAACAGTTATTAAAGGCGGCGGAAGAATATGCCCAGCACTTGCACTGTAAAGCTATTTACATGTCGGTTATAAGCCTGCGGGATGAGCTGATTGACTGGTACCGGCGCCATGGCTATGAAGATACGGGCGAAAGAAAAACTTTTATTGAAGACAATATATCTGGCAGGCACTTAACGCAGCTGGAATTTATGATGCTGGAAAAAGAAATTATTGCTTAGCCTTTGTGCCTGCCTTACATCAAATAAAATTGACAATATTAATTTTTTATAAAAAAAATTATGGCAGTAACTATAACGCCTGATAAATTAAAAGAGATAGCTGGCACATTAGATACGGGTATGCATTGCTTTTACCACTTACCTACCGGCGTACTGGAAACTTATCCGGATGAGCTGAGGATGATGGGAGATACCGATGACCCAATATGGGATGAAGCAAAAGATAAAGTAAGAAAAAATATTGATAGCTACCTTGCTTTTGAAGCGATGAACAGCCATGAATCGATGAAAGTGATACGTGTTTTTATTGCCAATATTGATGACGATGGTATACGGCTGCGTTTTGAAGATGCCGTCAATTTTAAAAAACCTTTCCAGAATTTTAAGCAGCTTTTAAATAATTATATAGACTTGCGGGAGCAATGGTTTGTTTATAAAGATGCTCAATATATAGCACACGTGCAGGAGCAATTAGACTACTTTAACAGAAGGGAAGAACATGAAATTGATGGCGTTGAATAATGCTTAGCCTTCATAAATACCCATCTTTATTTTTAGGGCCTTCATTTCTTTTTGCATGTCGTTCATCCGCTGCAATAAATAGGTTATGGTTTCTATGCCTTCGAGGTTGATGTCCATTTCGTAATACAGGCGCACCATTTTTTCTAACTGAGGCAATTCGTTTAATGGTATAAAAGCACGCTCTTCTTCTACCACAATAGCTATCAAGCCAGAGTGCTGCAAAGAATGTATGAACGATAGTTCTATGTTGTGGTAGGTACAAAATTCACTGGCTGCAATCATGTCTGTTGTTAGCATACAATATTATTTAAGCTCCTGCAATTCTTTTACTAATTCCTTTTGTTTATCGGTTAAGTTGGTAGGCAGTTTTACTTCGTAGGTAACATACAAGTCACCAAACTCGCCTTCTTTTTTATATATTGGAAAGCCCTTGCCCTTCAGCCGTATTTTAGTGCCATGCTGTGTTTCGGGGCTTACTTTTAATTTTACTTTTCCTGTAAGGGTATCAATGGTAGTTTCTCCACCAAGCAAAGCGGTATATAAATCTATGGAGGCGTTGGTATATAAGTCGTTGCCGGTGCGTTTAAAATGTGGGTTGCTGGCAATTACAAAAGTAATGAACAAGTCGCCTCCGGGGCCGCCATTTACGCCCGGTGCACCATGGCCTTTTAGTTTTATTATTTGCCCGGTTTCAATGCCTGCGGGTATGGTAATGCGGAGGTTTTTTCCGTTAACGGTAATGGTTTGCTGGTGTGTTTCTAAAGCTTCAACCAGGGTTAGCTGCAGCTCGCTGTTATAATCTTGCCCACGGTATTTTGTTTGCCTGCTCTTGCTTCCACCGTTACCAAAAAGCGAGTCGAAGAAGCTGGAAAAATCCCCTTCTCCCTGATCGGCAAATTGTTGCCCTCCAGGCCTTTGTTGTTGCTGCCTTTGCTGGCGTTGCTGGTCAAACTGGTCGGCATGCTGCCAGTCTTTGCCATACTGGTCGTATTTTTTTCTTTTTTCAGTGTCGCTCAATACTTCATTGGCCTCATTTACCTGCTGAAATTTTTTATTGGCTTCTTTATCGTTGGGGTTAAGGTCGGGGTGTAATTTTCTTGCCAGCTTACGGTAGGCTTTTTTTATATCATCTTCCGAAGCGGCTTTATCTACGCCTAAAATTTTATAATAATCAACAAATTCCATAGTATTTATTTTGCACTTTTACTTTGTAAAGGTACAAAGCAATATTTTGGTTATGGTTTTATAGAAGGTTTAAAATTTATATTAGGGGTAAGAGAAGACATTTTATATGCATTTTTGGATGTTACGGCAGAGTATGTGCCAGCTTTACCCGATATATTTTATTCTAGCATCTGCCAGATATCAACATTGAATTCTTCTTTTATAGGCCTTGAGTAGGATATCCGGGTGGGGTCTTCATTAATTAAGGTAGCAAAAAATAAAATACCCCCTTCATTAAAAGCAGCTATTTCTACACGCTTTCTGTTGATGTACTTTTTTCTATTTATTGCTAAAGCCGCATCATCTAAATGTAACAATTTAATTAGATTATTTGCCTCCACGTCTAAAAGGGAAGTAGCGATGTAATCGCCACTCACATAGATAATTCGTTCTTCAAAATCAGTAGCCGTAGGGTGCAGTACCGGTTGAAATTTATTCCACCGATTACTTTTTTCGCTGTTCCATTGATGTTTTACTAAAAACCAATTGTTATAATTATCCGCAAGGGTGCCTTTTAAAGTTGGGTTAAAATGCTCTATATCCCCAGCATCGGTCCTGGTTATGCATTCATCTGTATAAGCACAAAATTGCTTCTGCTCTGTCAATAATATGTCTGCTATCTTTTTATTATTATTTCTATTGCCAGGTATATAATTCAGATTGCCTGTCAGTATTTTAGAGTTAGGATATTTAAGTACTCTTCTCATTAAAAATTATATTTATCGCCAAGCTCGGCCAATTCAACAACCAGTTTATTTTTCTTTTCTATTTCAGTTTCTTGTACAAGCTTTGTTTTTAAACTCAAATAATCCTGGTACGCTTTTTTGCCAAAACCATTATAATAATCTACTTTAAAATCATTAGTCAATATGTCATTAGGGTCATCTCCTATGGGAGATTCTCCTCTACGCACGGCTACTTTTCCATCTTCATTAAAATATAAAATAAACCTTTCTTCGGGCTCGAAGGCGGCGGCAATAAAAGGGGAATGGGTAGCTACTAAAAATTGTGCATAAGGCGCAATGTTTTGATAGTGTGCCATCAATTCAATTTGCATATCTGGGAACAATGACCGTTCTGGTTCGTCTAATAGAATTATTGAATCAGTAGTATCTAGTTCAAATAACGGGAACATAGAAAGCAATAAGCCTTTTGTGCCGGTGCTTAAACCAGAGATAGGGATTATCTCCTCCTTTATTTTTGATTTAACAGGGATTGAGTACTCGGTATTTACTAAGTCAATTTCCAGGTTTAATTTTTGTAAAATAGGGTTAAAATAATTTCCAAAGGAGACTAGAGGATTTTCGTTAGCTGCTGACCATCTTGAATATTCATTATTAAGCCTTATTATGTCTCCAATTGCACCTTTGTTTATTAATTCAGAAGCCATTTGGGTAAACTTCTTTCTGTAATCTAATACTTTAGATAAGAGAGAATACCATAATTCTTCATTTTTCCCTTGTAAAAATTCATAGATATAACTTAACTGGTTATATTTTTTATCAAGTCCTGCATACTTTTCATCGGATAAAATAGTAATGAGATTGGTAGGGTGTTGATTGAAAATATCGATTGTTTCTTTTGATATAATATCAGAACTAAAATATAATATCCTTAAATCATCGGCAATTAAATTTTGATGTTCTACAATTGTCGAGCCCTTAAATTGTAGCAATTCTTTTGCATCTTGAGTTATTTTATTTTCTAAACCTCTTTCTGAGATTATTAGAGATTTATTTTTATTCAAAATTTCTATTTCACCTTGAAAACTTAAATTGATATAAGGCGCGATTAAGTGGGTAGTATTCACAATTTGAACCGAATTTAATTTCACCAAACTATCTTTAATCAACTCTAAAACACTAGTTTTTCCAGTAGCACTTTGGCCAATAATACATATCTTCTTCAAAGGCTCGCCTGCATTTATATGCCCTTCGGGATAAGTAAAATCAAAATCTACATCTTCCAGATGCCTGTACGATTTGATATCTAGTTTTTTAAGTTTCATAATTTTATAATTAAACGAGTATATCTTTCTTCCAAATTAATTTAAGTAAGTTACCCTTCATTGAGGTTTTGTATTTCCTGTAAAATAATTTATTTCTTTTACACAAGCAAACCCGTCACCCAATCAAATGCGGTACAAACCTGCTGGTATTATTAGTAATTAAACTTTTCGCTTCGCGGATGCCCATGCCTGCTGGCTCCTGGCCTATAACCCAGCTACCGATAACGGGGTAGTTATCATCAAAATCGGGCAGTTCAAAAAGCTGCTGGTAAATGAAGCCTTCTTCGCCATATTCGCCTGTTGTAAGCTCTACCGTGCCATAATGTTTTATGATGGCTATGTTGGCGCCTTCTCTGGATAGGATGGGCTTTTTGACATAATCTGCCATGCCATTATCGGTAAAAAAAGAGGGTAATAGATATTCCGATTCGGGGTACAGCTGCCATAAAATAGGTAGTATAGCTTTGTTGGATAACAGCATTTTCCAGGCAGGCTCTATCCAATATGCCTGGTTTACATCCAGTAAAATATTATCGCCAAACTGTTCGTGGGCCAGCCACTCCCACGGGTATAATTTAAAGATGTTTTTGATGGGCTGGTTTTCAATATCTACAAATTCATTTGTATCATCATCCCACCCTATATCATCTATAAATACCAGCTTGGTTTCAAGGCCTGCCTGTATGGCGCAGTCACGCATATACTCTACGTTAGTAAGGTCTTCCAGCGTTTCTTTTTGGCAGGTAAAATGTACTACACCACTATTTAAATAGGGCTTTAAATATTTCCAGTAAGCAATCAATTTTTCGTGGATGCTGTTAAACTGGTCTTTTGTTTTATCAAAATCTTGCAGCCAAAACCATTGTACAATGCCGGCTTCGTACAGGCTGGTGGGAGTATCTGCATTAAACTCAAGCATTTTTATTTTGCCGTTTTTATAACACAGGTCGAACCTGCCAAAAATAGCGGGGTGGTCATCGTTCCAGGTTTTTTCTATGTAGGGTATATAGCTTTCCGGTATTTTAAAAAGAGGATACAATTTATTGTCTATCACATGCTGCACGGCACCAAGGCATAGCTCCCAAAGCTTTGCAGTAGCGGTTTCCAGGCTTTCTACTTCTGCCATGGTAAAAGTATAATACGCGCTTTCATCCCAGTAAGGCACATCGGTGGTGTGAAAACCGAAACCTATATTTTCGACTACTTTTTGCCAGTTGTTGCGGGGAGTTGCTTTTATCCTTTCCATGTTATTTCATCAAAAAATTAACAATATTGTTAGCTGCTAACGCTGTAGCCACTTCTGCCAAAACCACCTCTTGATACACTGCTTTTAAAGCTGTTACTACCAATATTGGCTCTGCCGGGTATGGCGCCGGAATAATAGCCTGCCCGGGTATAACTGCCATTGTTATAGTTGCCATAGGGCCTAAAAGCATAAAACCAAAGCGCTGCGCCAACAAGGGCATTGCCATGGTGGGTGCGTGCATAAGGCGCAGTGCTATCGCCACGCACATACGTTTTGTTGCCACTGCCCCACTCGGGCTCTTTTTTTTGCTGGTTGCAGCTTGCCAGTGCGGCGGTAATTAAAATAAGCTGTATCGCTTTTGACTTTTTCATTTTAGAGAGGCTTATTTTACGGTAATAAATATTTCGTAATCTTTTTTTACCTGTACTTTTTTAGTATCGCCATCATTGTTTTCAGCAGTAGTATTTTCAATGCCTAAGGCTGGCACGGTATCGCGGTATTCTATATTTTTAATAACGCTTCCTTTGTACCATACGGTATGCTTGGTTAGTAAAATATCGTTGGTACTATCCAAATGCTGTACGGTAACGGCGGTTTCTACAGCGCCTTGTTTATTTACTTCATTGGTAAGGTCTTCATTATTTTTTTCTTTGCAGGATGTAAAGATTATACAACCAAACAGTATTGCTGTAAAGAGAAGAATATTGTTTTGCTTCATGTAACTTTTATTTAAAGATGTTTAACAGGTTGTGAAAGTACAATTCAATTGTTATATATAAGTATCCGCCTGGTAACCACTGCCGTAAAAAATTAAGTTAAAGTAGCGTGTTCGCAAACAAAATGTTATTATATACAAGTCCCTGCTTTTCTTTTTTTTCTTGATAAAAAAAGA
>JANXVN010000208.1 GCA_025351645.1 Ferruginibacter sp. | reverse complement strand
CGAAATACAATGCGCTTCATCTACCGCAAAAAAAGAGATATGTAAATCTTTAAAAAACGCTATGTTCTCTTCTTTAGTTAATGTTTCCGGGGCAACATAAAGCATTTTAGTCTTGCCATTAATAAGGTCGTCCCGCACTATTTTTTGCTGCCCTTTGTTAAGCGTACTGTTTAAAAAATGAGCCACATCATCTTTGCTGCTATAACTTCTTACCAGGTCTACCTGGTTTTTCATTAAGGCAATTAATGGAGAAACAATAATGGCACAGCCTTGGCTTATTATTGCCGGTAGTTGGTAGCATAAGCTTTTACCCCCACCAGTTGGCATAATTACCAATGCATCATTGCCAGCCAATAAATTTTTTATAATGGTTTCTTGTGGGTCTTTAAAGCCGTTAAAGCCAAAATAGTCATGTAGCTGGGCTTTTAAATCAAGGTTCTTTTCTACGCTTATTGCTTTTACGGCTACTTTTTTAGCGGGCTTTTTTTCTTTAGTAGAAACGGTTTTTTTCGGTTTTTTTACTGTGGCCATATAAATATCTTCTCCTTTACGATGGTTATTATTTTACAGGAATTTGAACAATGGTAATTTTAACAAAATAATTTGCTTGCATTTATTTTAAAAACGGGCAAAGTTACACTAAGCAAGCCATTTGGCTGTGCAGGTTTGGTAACTATTAATTAAGGTAGTCATTTTTTTTAAAACAAAATAGAATGCAGGCACCTTTTGTGTTATCGGCGATTTAAAGTAGGTTTGCGCCTTCAACAATGAACAAAGAAAATATTATATCATCCGCCCTGCGCACTATTGAGTTAGAAGCTGGCTCTATAAAAAAACTGCAGGAATTTATTGATGATAATTTTGTACAGGCAGTAGAGCGCATTGCCGCATCAAAAGGACGGCTGGTAGTAAGCGGCATTGGCAAAAGTGCGATAATAGCCCAAAAAATTGTTGCCACATTTAATAGTACCGGAACACCATCTATATTTATGCATGCTGCAGATGCAATACATGGCGACCTTGGAATGATACAGCAGGAAGATATCTTAATTATCATAAGCAAAAGCGGCAATAGCCCCGAGGTAAAAGTGCTGGTTACGCTGATTAAGAATTTTGGTAATTTGCTGATAGCTATTGTGGGTAACACGGCATCTTACCTGGCAAAAAATAGCGGCATTGTTTTAAATACTACCGTAGACCAGGAAGCTTGCCCTAATAACCTGGCACCCACCAATAGCACTACCGCACAAATGGTTATGGGCGATGCACTAGCTATTTGCCTGATGGATTTAAAAGGGTTCGGCAGTGCTGATTTTGCAAAATTTCATCCGGGCGGCATGCTAGGTAAAAAACTATACCTGCGTGTAACAGACCTATCGGCCCAAAACGAAAAACCGGCTGTTTTAAAAGACGCTACCATTAACGAAGTGATTGTAGAAATGACCCAGAAAAGGCTTGGCACAACAGTAGTTATTGAAGCAGATAATAAAGTGGCAGGTATTATAACAGATGGCGACTTGCGGCGGATGCTGGCTAAAACTTCCAACTTCTCCCTGCTACGGGCAAAGGATATCATGAGCGCACACCCAAAAACAGTAGCGGCCGGTACACTGGCTGTTAATGCGCTTGAGTTAATGAAGACGAAAAACATAAGCCAGCTGGTTGTAATAGACAATGATAAGTATGCCGGAATAATACACCTGCATGACCTTATACGCGAAGGCATTATATAAAAAAAAGTAAACACTAATTGAATACATTCGCTTAGCAAAAAAAGTTATAAAAAATGGATAAAAATAATTACGTAGCCATAATGGCTGGGGGTATAGGCAGTAGGTTTTGGCCACTTAGCAGGACAGATTATCCCAAGCAATTTTTGGACATATTGAATACTGGAAGAACGCTTATACAAGCTACTTATGATAGGTTTGCCTTGTTTATACCCATTGAGAATATTTATATCGTAACCGCTTACCAATATAAAGATATAGTTGTAAAACAATTGCCTGATTTGGACCCCAAAAATATATTATGCGAGCCCTCCAGAAAAAATACAGCGCCATGCATAGCTTTTATCTCTTATAAATTACACCAGATTAACCCGGATGCCAATATGATTTGTGCACCGGCAGACCATATTATACTTGACCAAACAGGCTTTAAAAATATTTGCCTGCAGGCATTGCATTTTACTGCCAATATAAAAGCATTGGTTACGCTAGGCATAAAACCCACCCACCCAAACACCGGTTATGGATACATACAATACGAACAGCAGGCGGTAAGTGAAAATGTTTTTAAAGTAAAGACGTTTACCGAAAAGCCTGATAAAGAGTTAGCAAGGACATTTATAAGCAGCGGAGATTTTTTATGGAATGCCGGTATTTTTGTTTGGCAAGTAAAGAATATTATAAAAGCTTTTGAAATATTTTTACCGGAAATGCATGATGTGTTTGATGCAGAAAAGTTGAATTTTAGCACAGCTGGCGAGAAGGACGCCATTGAACGTATTTACCCGCAATGCACTAATATTTCTATTGATTACGGGGTTATGGAAAAGGCAGATAATGTATACATCATCCCATCTTCTTTTGGATGGAGCGATTTAGGTACCTGGGCAAGCGCCTATGATAACCTGGAGAAAGATTATTTCGAAAATGCAGTATCCGGCGATAACGTGATAATAATAGATGCTACTAAAAATATTGTTCATGTAAATAATAAAAAACTAGTGTTATTGCAAGGGTTGGATGATTTTATTGTTGTAGATACGCCTGATGTATTACTAATATGCAGAAAAGATAAAGAACAGGAAATAAAGGAATATGTAGCAGAAGTAAAGAGGAATACAGGCGATAAATTTATTTAGGTATCCCCAAGGAAAAGGGCGTTTACGCAAAAGTGCAAAGGTGCAGGGATGAAAAGCAAAGGTTTTTTAAGCTGCCGGTTTATGCCCTGCATAAGAATGCACCCATTTGATGTTTATAAGATAAAATAATTTTATGGCCCCTCTTTCTATACACAGTAAGCTCCCCAATGTTGGCACTACTATTTTTACAGTTATAAATGCGTTGGCCACCGAGCATAAAGCCATCAACCTTGGGCAGGGTTTTCCAAATTTTATGATGGACCCACAGCTAATTGCATTGGTTAATGAAGCCATGCAAAAAGGTAATAACCAATATGCCCACATGAGCGGGCTGCCAGCATTACGGGAAGGGCTTACTGAAAAAATGGAAAGCCTATATGGTGCTGTTGTTAATGCAGATACTGAGATTACAATTACCCCTGGTGGCACTTATGCTATTTATACCGCACTTACAACCCTATTGCACCCTGGTGACGAAGTGATTGTTTTTGAGCCAGCTTACGATAGTTACATACCTAATATTATTATTAATGGCGCTGTGCCCGTTTTAATACCCCTCCAATTTCCGGCTTATAATATTAATTGGGAACTGGTAAAAGCTGCCATTACGCCCAAAACAAAAATAATTGTACTTAACAATCCACATAACCCAACGGGCAGTATTTTAAGCGCTTATGATATTGAGCAATTACAAAGCATTGTAAAAAATACCAGCATTTTTATTTTAAGTGATGAAGTATATGAGCATTTGGTTTTTGATGATAAAAAGCACGAAAGCATTTTGCGTTATCCAGATTTGATGGAGCGAAGCCTTGTGTGTTTTTCGTTTGGCAAAACTTACCATTGTACCGGCTGGAAACTGGGTTATTGTGTAGCACCAGCCCACCTAATGAAAGAATTTAGGAAAGTGCATCAGTTTAATTGTTTTAGTTGCAATGCCCCAGTTCAGTATGCATTGTCAATTTTTCTTCAACAAAAAGATAAATACCTTCAACTTGGCAAACAAAT
>JANXVN010000194.1 GCA_025351645.1 Ferruginibacter sp. | reverse complement strand
TAAAAATAAGATCGAGAGTGTATTTTTTAGGTAGCGATATCAGGCAATTGATGCAAGCATAGATTCTATCAGAAGCAGTTTCAAACACTGTTTTTTTTGTCCCTTTGAGTTTTCAAAACGGGTCAGGCTTATATAAACTTTCAATTAAGGAGTAATCTGTACCTTTATTAAGCGGTAAAGGCTGGTGGCGAATAAGCAACAGCCCTGCAGTTAACATTGGTATGAACAAAATGTGGTTTGCGCAGCAAGGTTATTACACCCTAACCAAAAACTGCAAATCTTTACATCGTAAATCACTTTAAAGAAACCGCCTTACACGTACGTACACCATGGTGTGAGAGGGGGCAAAGATTAAATACCTTTACCCCCACCCACTTTAATGCCTTTAAATTATCAATAAGCAACATTTCGGCGTATTTTAAAAGATAAAATAGAAAATAGTACTAAACAAAAATTTCAGTAAGCTTAAATATTTCATAGTGGGCAAGCCCATCAAATCCGAAACAAGTAGCTTTGATAAAACTTTGTATCAATGACTGCAGGCATAGCTCCGCTAATTCAATACATACAACAGACATTTCCGATTGCGACTGATAAAGCAGAAGAGATTGCCGGGCGCTTTACAGAAAAAAAAATTGCTAAAAATGACTACTTGTTAATGGAAGGCAAAGTATGCAAAGAGTTTTGCTTTTTAGAGACGGGGTTTGTATGGTCATCTACATTCGATATCAATAAAAATAACATCACTACAAATTTTTATTCTGGTGGGCACGTGGTTTGTGAGCTATTTTCTTTCTTCAAACAAATACCTTCTAAAGAAAATTTTCAGGCATTGACAGATTGCCAGATATGGTATATTACTTTTGATGAACTGCAGGTAGCTTTTCATTCAATGCCGGAGTTTAGGGAATTTGGCCGCTCTATGTTAGTGAGCGCTTATGCAGGCCTTAAACAAAGGATGTTATCTATGCTGCACAATACCGCTGAAGAAAGATATGCCCTTTTAATACAGCAGAGCCCGGATATATTTCAAAATGCCCCGTTAAAAAATATGGCTTCTTACCTGGGTGTTACCAATACATCGCTTAGCAGGATAAGGAAGGAATTTACAAAAAAGGCATAACCGTAAATTTGTTGCCAAATGGCAATTAATATAAAGAATATCAATGCCACCTTTGCTAAAATTATTATAGCAAAAGATGAAAATAAATCACTTAGCCGGCAACACCATCCCAGTCTCTATTTCTTTAACCGATACTTTACAGGCAGAGGATATTTATCCCGCGCAAACACAAAATAAAAAAAGGGTTGTAACCATAGCATTGCTTGCTGTTGGCATTGCAGCTATTACAAGCTGTATTGCTAAAATATTGGTATCCTTAATCAACCTTGTAACCAATATATCTTTTCACGGTAATTTTTCTGTTGCTCATGCCAGCCCGTTAGGCAATACATTGGGTGCATGGGTAATGGTAGTACCTGTAATTGGTGGTATTATTGTTGGGTTGATGGCATTATATGGCTCAAAAGCAATCCGCGGGCATGGCATACCCGAAGCGATGGAACAAATACTAACCAACCAGAGTAAGATAAAACCCGCCATTACATATTTAAAGCCGCTATCTGCAGCAATAGCTATTGGCACTGGCGGCCCTTTTGGTGCAGAAGGGCCTATTATTGCAACAGGTGGTGCGTTAGGCTCTACAATTGGGCAGCTACTGCATATTACCCATAATGAACGAAAAATATTATTGGCTGCGGGTGCGGCAGCGGGCATGTCGGCTATTTTTGGCAGCCCTATTGCGGCTATCTTTTTAGCGATAGAATTGTTGCTGTTCGAATTTTCTCCAAGGTCTATTATACCTGTTGCGCTGGCATGTATAACCGGTGCTGCAGGGCATTATTATTTTTTTGAAAAAGGGCCTGTATTTGCCATTACCGCAACAATTGGTGCAGCATCCAACACGGCGCTGTTAGGTTATAGCATAACAGGCATTGTAATTGGCGTGATAGCTGTACTAGTTACAAAGGCTGTTTATCTAATTGAGGATATTTTTGAAAAATTACCCGTGCATTGGATGTGGTGGCCGGCAATCGGCGGCATAGCTGTAGGTGTGGTAGGCTATTTTTATCCACGGACTTTAGGCGTGGGATACGAGAATATTTCCAACATCATTTCCGGCAATTTATCTATACAAATTGTGTTTTCGCTTTGCATCTTTAAATTTATTTCCTGGGCAATTGCTTTAGGTAGTGGTACATCAGGCGGTACGCTTGCCCCATTGCTAACTATTGGGGCCGCCACAGGTATGCTGCTGGGTTCGGTAATACTGTATTTCTTTCCATTATCCGGTGTTACATTGCCGCTGGCAGCACTTATTGGCATGTCTGCTATGTTTGCAGGGGCATCAAGGGCCTTGCTTACCTCTATTGTTTTTGCTTTGGAAACCACAGGGCAGGTAAACGCTCTGCTACCACTGCTGGCTGCGTGTACGGCATCGTATTTTATATCTTTCTTTTTAATGAAAAATACCATTATGACAGAAAAAATAGTGCGTAGAGGCGTAAAGACCCCTGACCTGTATGAACCCGATATTTTAGAAGGTAAATCTATAAAAGATGTATTGACGGATGATGCTACGCTGATAAATGAACACAATACCATTGAAGAAATACGGGCATGGTTGAAAAGAGATGTATCAAGCCGGAACAACTATTTTATTATTATAAATGATGAAAATATTTTTAAAGGGATCATCAATATAGCAGAGGTGCTGAGTAGCAAGAATAATCCTGCCGCATTTATCCATACACTTACCACACAAAAAGATGTTACAGTTTCTGTTGATTATAGTTTACGGGCTGCGGTAGAAAAAATGGCATTCGCTGATGTAGATGTATTGACGGTAGTTGGTAATAAAAATAGTGTTATCGGGGTTTTATCGTATAAAGATATTATCGCAACTTACAAACATGGCATTGATGAACATAACAGGAAGCAACCCCATATTTCTTTAAAAAGGCAAGGCATTAAAATCTTAGTACATGGGCAAAGGTTAATAAAAATCGTAAAAAGGAAAAGCACTACAAATAAATAACAGGCTCAATTTAAGAAAGCTTACAAACAGCCATGGATGAATTTGTAAAATTATTTGAGAAGGATACTGCTGCGGCTGTATTACTTGCTGCAGAGTTAAGTGCTGATAAAATAAGGGTGAACTCAGTAAGCCCGGATGCAGTAATTGCTGATAGTAATATTTAGGCAGGCGGCTGGGCTGAAGGAAGGGCAAAAGCATATGGCATACAGTGTAAGAACTACCTGCCTATTATACTAAGCGTACGCTGTTGAATGAAATAATTTTACCGAAAGATATTGCGAACGCCTGCTTTGCATTTATTGGTGGGTTATTAAATAAATAAACCGGTAATATTTTAAATGTAGATGGAGGTATTGATATGGCATTTGTACGTTAGTTTTTTCTTATAGCAATTTGGTTTAGAAAAGGCTGGCGGTTTTTTTTATCCGCCAACCCATTTTTAAAACGAAGCAGTAATTAACAACATACCAAATAAGTATAAATTTTTCATATAGCAATCGCAAATGTTAGGTTTGCTGGTTTTCTGATTTGCCGATCCATTTTTTACACCTTTTACTTCAACTGTAAAAATTGTTAAGTTAAATTATCGCTTTATATTTATATTAAAAATTATAACTGTTGTATGAAAAAGCCAGAAATAATCGACTTAATAAAAGTAGATGCTTATTCTATCACACCTAAATACCTGCAAATTGTAAACTCTGTTATACGGGAAATAGAAAATGGTACTATTAAAATCGGTAACAATATGCCGTCTATAAATGAATTAAGTATAGAATTGGATATATCCAGGGATACTGTTGAAAAGGGTTATAGGCATCTTAAACATATAGGTTTAATAGATGCGGTACCCAGGAAAGGTTATTATATAAGAAATATTGAATTGAAAAAATCACTTAAAATATTTTTGTTGTTCAATAAATTAAGTGCTCACAAAAAAACTATCTACGATTCATTCGCTGCCACATTGGGCGACCATGCCGTGATAGATTTTTATATCTATAACAACGATTTTTTATTGTTTAAAAGGTTGATTGCAAATAATAAAAACGACTATACCCACTATGTGATTATTCCGCACTTTATGGAAGGCGAAGAAAATGGATTCGAAATAATCAATACTATACCCAAAGACAAATTATTATTACTTGATAAAATTGTTCCCGGCGTTATAGGTGGCTATGCTGCCGCTTACGAAAATTTTGAAAAGGATGTGTACACCGCACTGGTAGAAGCCACCGACCAGCTGTCTAAATACCATACGCTTAAAATAATATTTCCATCTTACTCATATTACCCCGTTGAAATTGTAAGGGGGTTTAAAAATTACTGCCAGGATTACGCCTTCTCTTACAAAATAGTAAACAATATAAGGGAGGAGGAGGTAAACATCGGCGAAGTATATTTAAATGTGATGGAAGATGAATTGGTAGTGGTGCTTGAAAAATTAGTAGCCTCCTGTTTAATTATCGGATCGGAAGTGGGTGTAATTTCCTACAACGAAACACCCGTAAAAAAATTCATCTTAAATGGTATTACCACTATCTCCACCGACTTTCACCAGATGGGTATCAGCGCTGCACAATTAATTTTATCCAACTCCAAAGAACACGAAGAAATACCATTTAAACTTACGTTAAGGGCTTCTTTGTAAAAGATTAAAAAATTATGCATTCCCACATCTCCAATTTCTTTTGGTTTAAAAATATCGGATAATATCTTTAGGGTTTATACTATTCGCAAACTAAAAAACCAAAAATATTTGGCTCTTTAGTCCCGGGTATTTAACGGGTTACATTATAGTAATAATTTTTTAAAATGTCTTCAAGTGTCAATGATCTTTTAACAAACATTGAATTCGGTATTTGGTATTTACGGCTTCCGAAAGGATAGCGTTCTTTTTTATCAATGCTATCTTCAATAGCTTCATTAAATAATATTCGAAGGGGAGGAGGTACATTTTTATTGTTGTCTTGGCCAGGCTATTATTTATTAGCCAGTGCTTATATTCTGTAAAATATGATACAGTTATCTCCTTCAATTTAATATTGCTTTTAAATTTTTTTAGTGATACATAACTGTTATGAAAGGTAATGATTGAACCTATACGGCCTTAGTTTATTTCTCTCTTAATGTTATAAAATATGTAAAGCAAATACTATCTGGCTCCCGGAACTCTTCTTTTAAAATAGGGCATTTTTTAAACAATTCCAAAGAATAATTAACAGCTTGGCTTAGCGTGGTTGTTCAATTTTATGCTTGCGTTACGATAAATATTTATTGTCAGGCACAAAGTTCTTTTCAAATTCCTGGGAATCAAATTCTCTTATTTCGTCAATTACTTTGTTAGCGCACTTTTCAATTTCCCTTAATCTTTCCTTTAGTGATTGAAGGTTGCTGCTAATACTTGGGGCAGATAATTTTTCGTAATCCTCTCGGGACAGATCAAAGACTGCTTGGTAATTCCTGGCTTCTATTTCAGAGCTGGCGCAAGGCTCCGTCCGGTTGCCAGTTGTTACTAATTGCTGCTAAGTTGAAACGCTTTTACCAACAAGGGTAGCAAAATGCGTTAGAAATTTACCGTGATAAACCACATTATGAAAACGGGTTTTTACCCTTTTTTCATAGTTTAAAACAGCATACATTTATACAATAATACTAAGCTACATGCAATCCAGCAGGCTATCATCACCACCCAAAATATGCTTTAACTGTATAAGTATTTAAGCGTAAATAAATTATAAATGGAATCGTATAATTTATATAAAACCTTTTATTTCAAAAAAAATAATTTTTAATAAGTATAAAAAAACTTGTACTTCTTTAAATTTATTTATATATTTAATAAATCTTATTCTTCGAATAACTACTCTCTTTTTTCTTCCTCATTTCTTTTTATAACTTTTTGGGCTTGTTAAAACAAGGCTCCTGTATATCTATTTTTTATAAGTTAACCAATTTCAACTGTCATGAAAAAAGCATTACTTTTCAGTGTAGCTGCCACACTTATCTGCAGCCTTTCCTTAGCCACCATTCGCCGTGTAGGGTATGCAGGCTTACAGCTTACAGGTATTGATTTCTCAAGCCTGCAACCTGCAATAGATGCTTCTGCCGCAGGCGATACCATACAGGTATATAGCAGCCAAAGCGGCACGGTCAGTAAGCGGTTAGTGATAATTGGGTTTGGGTATAATTTAGATGTACACCCAACCTTGCAGGCTATCGGTACACATACCCCATCCAATGTTAGCCTCACTTTGGGCGCAGGTTCCGATGGGACTATTGTAACGGGAGTATCCGGCACATATACTATTTACGATGCCAGTAATGCACATACTACAATTGCAGGTATTACTTTTCAACGCTGTTACGGTAGTTTTAATTTTTACAACAATTCTGCCTATGGGCTAATAAGCAATGTAAAAATTTTAAGTTCTGTAATTACTAGCGGCGGCATGTCGTGGTCCGCAGATGCTGATTACCCGGTAAATAATCTGCAAGTTTTTAATTGTATCGTTTACGGTTTTAATTTGTACAAAGCGGGCACTACTGCTTCCTTTATAAATTGTGCTTCGCCTAGTCCGGATGTAGTCGGCAATTACGCGATCGCACTTAACAATGCCTCTGCACTTGTAAAAAATAGTATCATTGGGGGTGCAGCTACTGCTACTAATATTAATACGGTTTATGAGAACAATTTTTTTGCAGAGGCACAGCCAGCCCCGTTGCCGGCAGGCAGCAATAACAAGTGGGCGCAAACATGGGCCACTATTTTTAACGGTACCACCAGTGCACAAAGCTTTTATAACAATGCCAATTTTGATGAAAATTATTATGTGCTAAAAGCCGGCTCCCCGGCAATAAATGGGGGCATAAATGGTGCAGGCCAGGCAACCAACTGCGGCATATTTGGTGGCGAGGCAATATATGTTTATAGGCCAAGCGGCATACCTGCAATCCCTTCTTTTTATAAAATATCGGCACCCTCGCTTTCGGCTACCGCTAACCCATACAACGTTACCATAAGTGTAAGAAGCAACAATTAGAAGCACCTATTTTTTCATTGAACTTGTTGATGAAAAAGTAAGGATAGTTTGTATAGTGGAACAGGTTTGTTAGCTCCGGTTATTACCAGGCGCCTATTAATGCAAATAACTTCTGTTACGGCTTTATGCCTGTGCAAAAGTTTATAAAAACCCAGTGTATGTTATATCTATTTGCCGGCATGCTTCGTAAATTGTTTACTGGTT
>JANXVN010000161.1 GCA_025351645.1 Ferruginibacter sp. | reverse complement strand
TGTGATTACCGGCCGGTAAGGAAGTATTGCGTAAGTTGTATATTAATCAAAGGAGTTGACCAGTTAAAATTTGATGTCAGTTGAACCGTCAAAGATTTAAATGAAATATCGCCAGTATTGTGGCAGCCCCCACATTTTTATGTCATTGGTGGGCATGCTGGTATAAAATAATTCCGCTAAATAAGCGGTGGCACAATTACTTAATTACGTAATGGTTATATCATTACTTTTAACGTTTCATAAATGGTTGTGTATTGCCTTACTATTTTGCAAATAGTATCGTTCGCAAGTTATGTCCGTTAACCCACTAAAAGAAAACTTATGAATTTATACGAACTGCAGAATCCAGGCAAAAAGGCTAACAGTAAGATGTTGCAAAAAATGATTGATGATAAAATCAGAGAATTGAATGAAAAGTTAATAGATGAATCGCAGTTCCATTCGCAGCTATCCTCATTATATGGTGCTATGTATAATTCAGAAGCATGTAAAAAGCATGCAGGCCTAATGCCTGGCTGGTCTGAAGCGCAAGAAAAAACAACTGCCTTGATTTCGGTGGCGCGTGTTTTGGTATTTTAAAAAAAAATAGCAGAAGCGCTGGATTATTACCAACAGCCTATGCCCTTGCCTTTGTGCATGAGACATCAATTGAAGAAGCAGGCTGGTGCTGCCTGAAATTGAAGCAATGGCAACAGGCGGAGGATTGGTTTACCAAAGGCACTTTGCTGGAAGGCGATACCGAAACTTTTTGGGAAGGCCTGGGCCTAACTCTGGCGCAACAAAAAAAGTACGTAGAAGCTTTGCCAGGCTTTAAAAAAGGGCGTGAACTTTGCCACATACTACATGGCTATTATTATGATCATTTAATTGGCCAGTGCTACGCCAACCTCAACGACTTTTACCGTGCGCTTGGCCACTACACCAAATGCCTGAATGCCAATCCCACCTACACCAATGCGCTTAATGACATAGCAACCCTTTACTTTAATGAGGAGGGCGATATGGATACTGCCATTAACTATCTAAAAAAAGCAGAGGCTATTGCCGAAAGCAATAAGGAATACTCAATACTGCAAATCATTTACATGAATTTATCAAGGATTTACCGCAAAATAAAGGAGTTTGAACTGCAATAATTTTACCATGCAAAGATGATGGAAAAGCTAGGCTTTGGCAGTTTATTTGAAGATGAGGATGAGGAGGATTAAATGATATAATATAATTCAATGCCATTATCTTGAAGACTTTGTTTTTTTTAGAGCTACCGCTAGGATACAAGTAGGATAGAAACACTTATTAAAACGATTGAAATTGATTTGCCGGCTGATAGCGGCTAACGCATTTTATTTTTAAGAAGTACACGTATAATAATGCTATAATAATTTAGAGAAAAGGGGAATTAACAAACGAGGCTACTCCAAGTATGGCTTCCTCAAAATTAATGATAACTTTGGCTGCCTGCCGTTTATGTAATTAAGCTTGGGTAATATTGATAGGCTAATTACCTTCACCTAATGTTAACCTTCATTTTTTGGATAATCCTTTTTATTATTTGCTGGCCACTGGCTATTTTGGCGCTGGTACTGTATCCTGTTTTTTGGGTATTGACACTCCCATTCAGGTTGCTGGGCATTGCTGTGGATGGTTTTTTAGGTTTGATAAAGGGCATCATCATGTTACCTGGGAAGTTGTTACAGCATAAATAATTTTTGCAACCGCCATTACACTTTGTCAATAATCAGCTTCTGCAAATAATATTATATTATCATAAAACAAAAATGCCGGTAAAAAGCGCCGGCATTTTTGTTTTAATAAGGTAATTAAAACGTCCTGAAAAACTTTAGCCCCAGGTAACTGAAATTACCTCCTGTTACTGCGGTACTGCTATAATGCAGCAATATCTGATAGCTGCCGAGGTCGTACCCAATTTGTGGGCTATACATTACTCCACTAATCGTGCTTCCGCCCGAGCCTTTAAAACTGCCATATCCAACACCTCCACCTACAAAAAAACCATCAGACTTAAAGCGTAACCCTGCAAGCAAGGGTATGTGTAAAATGCTGCCAGCATCGCCATAACCGCTTTTGCCTTTAAAAACATTTACCCCTACCTGGGCAAACGCGGCTATATTGGTGCTAAGGCTGTACACGCCCATCGCTTCAAACCCAACACCATAAGTGGCGGATTGCTTAAAATCGCCCAGGGGTACCGATAGTGTACCGCCTAAACCAAATTTAAAGGCTTTGTCATCTTTATCATCTTGCGCAAAAAGTTGGGCAGTAAACATGGCCAGGGCCAATAGAAGGATTGTTTTTTTCATAATTGGGTGATTGATTTAGTTTTAAGATTAATTGGTAAGATACATCATACTTAAATAGGAGGATATAAGTTTTTGTAGATAAAATTTGTGCTTTTCAGTACTGCCAAATGAGGTTTATGGTTATAATTAAACACGCCGGCGTTATGATATACAGTACGCTGGTTGTAAAAATGGGCAACAATATTTAAACAATCTCAAGGGGTACATTACCAACTAGGGTTGCTATAGCAGGTATGCCCGTTGGGTTTGCACTGTATACTTTCGGTAATTTCTTTCTTTCTAACTTAAGTAGTTTATGTAAGCCATCTTTGCAGTCAACATGCCATGTTAAGTAAATAAGGCTGCCCCTAATTAATAAAGAGTACTTGCGTTTTTGTTGCCATCAATTTGCGTATATTTATTTTTATAAAAACAATTGTATTATGAAAAGGCTTCCGCTCCTGTTTTCCCTTTATGCTATTTTATTTTTTGCAACCGTTATGGCACAAACAACTAAACAAAATGATATGCCCTCCGCTACATTTTCTAATCCGTTAAAAGTACAGTTAGGCGATCCTTATGTTTTGCACACGCAAGGCATGTATTATATGTATGGCACCGGGCAAGCCGACCATGGGTTTGCCGCCTATTCATCTAAAGACCTGGTGAATTGGACAAAGGAAGGGCAAGTATATTTTAGCAATAACAAAAATAGCTGGAGCAATCCAATGGCTAAATGGGAGGGTGCGTACTGGGCGCCGGAAGTATATGAAGTGAAGGGTAAATTTTATCTTTTTTATAGTGCCCAATGGAAAGTAAACCCAGGCAATGAAGAAGAGAATTTTAGGATTGGTGTGGCAGTTGCAGACAAGCCAACTGGGCCTTTTGTTGATTTATCCGCTAAGCCGGTTTTTAATCCTGGCTATCCAACTATTGATGCCAATGTATTTTTTGATAGTGATGGGCAAGCTTATTTATATTTTTCCCGTGTGGCTTTTAAACATCCAGTAGAAAGCGAGGTGGCAATATTAGCTAAGCAAAAAGGATGGTACAAAGAAATTGAAGAAAGCTGGGTGTATGGCATTAAACTAAAGCCAGATTTTTCTGGTGTAACTGGCAAGCCAAAATTGTTGCTTCGCCCACCAGTTAGCCTCAACGATAAGCAGGCCGAATGGGAAAGCCGTTCCGTTACGGCACAAGAAATAAACCGCCGCTGGACGGAAGGCTCCGTGACCTTTAAAAAAGATGGGCTTTATTATATTATGTATTCTGCCAATAATTTTGCCGGCCAGTATTATGCCATCGGTTACGCCACGGCTGCATCTCCATTAGGCCCGTATAAAAAAGCGGCCAATAACCCGGTGCTGCAAAAAAATACAGATAAGGGTGGGGTAGTATCTGGCACTGGGCATAATAGTATTACCTACTCGCCCGATGGTAAAGAGATGTTTTGCGTGTACCACGGAAGAACAGCCAAAACCGGGGATGAAAGAGTAGTTTTTATCGACCGCATGACAGTTAATGATGGGACAATAACTATTTCAGGGCCTACAACTACGCCGCAAAAAATGCCTTCTGGCGTTGCTGCGGCTACTGGAAATAACTAATAATGCTTGAAATAATTAGCAGGTATTGCTCTTATCTTCTTTTGCCTGGCTTAAAAATATTTATAATTTAAGAGGCAAAATTTTCTGCTGTTTAATTGACAAGTTCCTTTATACAACGTGGAAATTATAAATAAAAATATCATCGTGTGTAAATTATTGGTGGTGCATGTATGCTGCTTATTTCACTGGATAATTTTAATTTTTTATCTGGCTAGCCCTGTTGTTATATTATACTGTTTAACCATCTTATATCAATGCCGTTAAGTTAAGGAATTTATATGTTTGTCTTTACCTCACCCTTTCCTCTCCAAAGGAGAGGAAAGGGCTTAACTTAACGGCATTGTATCTTATATATACATTTTAATTTCGGCCATGCAAAAAATAGCAACAATAATCATCTTCTTGTTTGTAACAATAAATGGCTTTAGCCAGCGCGCAGATAGCAGCCTGAAAATCGTTCCGTTAACCGGTAACTTCTATATTTATATAACCTATAGCCTTTACAAAGGCAATCGTATACCAGCGAATGGTATGTACCTTATAACGGATAGTGGTGCTGTGTTGTTCGACACGCCATGGGATACAACACAGTTTCAGCCATTGCTTGATAGCATACAACAAAGGCACCATAAAAAGGTAGTGCTATGTATTGCCACGCATTTTCATGAAGATAGGACAGGCGGGCTCGAATACTACAGGCAACAAGGCTGCAAAACTTATACTACTGTATTAACAGATGGGCTTAGTAAGAAAAGAGGCATGAAAAGAGCTGAATTTTTAATTGATAAGGATACCGTTTTTACAGTGGCCCAATATTCGTTTCAAACATATTATCCAGGTAAAGGACATGCGCCTGATAACATTGTGGTATGGTTTAAAAAGGAACGCATCCTTTACGGTGGCTGCTTAATAAAAAGTACTGAAGATGACGGCCTTGGCAATTTATCCGATGCCAGCGTTACAGATTATGCAACAACTATAAAAAACGTTCAGCTTAAATGTAAAAATCCAAAATACATTATTACGGGGCATGATGATTGGACTAATATTTCATCCCTGCAACATACTTTATTAATGGCACAGCAACTTAAACAAAAAAGCAGTCGCTAATAAGCGGAGGCTGTTTTTTGCGTATTCTTTTTTATCATGGAATATGGATAATACTGTTAAATAAAAGCGCCTATTAATACTATGCCTGAAAAGGCTATTTTTTAAAAAGAAACGTATGCAAGCTTTAATAACAAACCCCCGCAGTAGTATAATTTTTGCAGCCCCGGCACAACCAAAAGTAGCATAAACCTTATTTGCCTTTTACTACTAAAAAAGTGTTGTCATTTTGTATCATAACAATATAAAGGTTTTGAAAATACGGCATATTTCTTCCGAAACTTTGCCTGCAAAGATAAATAGTCGCCGGTGGTAAGTGTATCTGCCTTTGTACCTGAAAAAACTATCAAAAGTACATTGGGCGATGTAGTGCCAAGGGGTAGCCCTAATGAAATATCCGCTAAATTAATTACAGAAAAGGATGGTATACCAATATTAAAGCTGGTAGAATCTGTCCAGGTAACTAATTGCTGATATTTCCATTTGCCGTAAATGTCTTTAGGATTTTGTGCGGTGTCATAAAAATTAACTTTGTTGGGCAACTTATCAAAATATCGCCTGTCAACCAATTTGCCCTTAAGCCCCACAGTTTTATTGGAGAGGTTCCTAAAAAATACATTACAAGGGATGGTGCACCCTGTAAAAAGCGTGGAGATAATAAACGTGGCAATAATAGTTTTTACTTTCATTACTGTTGGCTGTTATTGTTGCCTTGCATAAATATATGCATAATAAGTGCTGCAACTATATGTACAGTACAAGCCTTGCATGGGCTGCAAAAATTACCAGCATTTAATGCCGGTACCACAAAATAGTTGGTAATATTGCGTGCCTACTATTTACACTAACAGGCTAAAAATATGAGTATAAGAAACGCAAGCATAGATGATGCTGCAACACTAACACATTTACTTCAGCAACTGGATTATGCAGGCACAGAAACCTTTATCAAACAAAGGATAACCGAGTTGCTAAACCACCCGGGCCACCAACTACTGGTATATGAATTAGAGGGCGTAGTGGTTGCCTGCATGTCTATACACTTTGTGCCGCAACTGGCCTTGCAAGGCGACTTTGCCATCATCAGTTATTTTGCTGTTGATGAAAGTGCGAGAAGCAAAGGCATCGGTAAATTAATGGAGGCACATTGTACTAATCTTGCGAAGCAAAAACATTGCAACCGCATACAAGTACACTGCCATATAAGAAGGCAAGCCGCACACCGCTTTTATGAAAGGCAGGGATATAGTGAATCGAGAAAATATTTTATAAAAAAGTTGTAGCGATTATGCAAGGCTGCCAATATTTTTAGCCAGTACATTTTTTGCAGATGATACAATTGCCAACGCAATAATTACCGTTGTTGCCATTATGGTAGCCATGGCTGTTATTTCGCCAAATGGCAACATGCTTACGCTGGCAGATATTAAGCCACCAAGCCCAATTTGTATAAAGCCAAGCAATGCCGATGCGGTGCCTGCATTATTTGAAAATGGTGCCATACAAAGCGCCGCCGCATTGGGGTACGTAACGCCGCAACAGCTGAGCAAAACAAATAGTAATACCAGTACCGCAATTAACCCATACCATTGTTGTGTAGAGCCTACTAAAAAAACTATTGCTACAATCGCCTGTACTATCAGTGCAGTTTTTAATATTTGTTGATTGGTGAATTTTCTGGTAAAGAAATGGTTTAACTGGCTGCCACCGATAAAGCCTACAGATAGCACCGCAAACACACCACCGTACAACTTTTCGCTTAAATGAAAGTGCCCCATAAATATAGAGGGGGAGTTGGCTACATATACAAACAAGCCAGAAAATGAAAAGCTGCCTGCCAGTGCAAATACGTAAAAACGCGGTGCAATCAATACCGTTTTAAAACCATTGATGATGGGTACAGGCTTAAGCGAAATTGTTTTATCTGCTGCATGCCCTTCGGGCAAAAAGAAAAATACCACCACTAAAATAAGGAACGTAATTGCTGCCAAAGCTATAAAAACAGTATGCCATCCCCAGGTAGTAATAATAAAGCTTCCTACTGTTGGTGCCAGCAAAGGCGATGCGCCCAATATTAGTACAAGGAATGAAATTACACTAGCACTTTTTTCAACCGGAAAAAAATCCCTTACCATTGCCATAGCTGCAACGGATGCTACACAGCCGCCAAGCGCCTGCATAAACCTTATAACCCAAAGTGCCTCAATAGTGCTGGTAGTAAAACAGCCAATAGTTGCGATGATGTATAAAATAAGCCCTACGTATAATGGCGGCTTTCTTCCAAACCTGTCTAGCAATGGGCCGTATATAATTTGCCCAAGCGCATACCCTAAAAAATAGGTTGATACGGACAGCGCTACTTTGTCTATCTGTGTGTTAAAGTCACTGGCAATTTTAGGAAATGCCGGCAGGTACATATCAATAGAAAAGGGCGTGATGGTATTAAGTGCACCGAGGATAAGTATAAGCAAAAAGTTCTCTTGTTTTGTCCGGGGTATCGCTATCATAATGGTTTCTTTAAAAATATTTTACGTGCAAATGTAAAACATTATGATACCTGATAAAAGGCTTTTAATAATTGTAACGTATGCGGGCCAATACCTTAACGGGGTTAATTATTTGGTTAAGCAAAGAGCCATCTATTAGCGGGGGGAAATTTTGCGTACACGCATTAATTGCCTACGTGCATCGTTATACTAATGGTGCCCCATTGATGGGCATGCGACATACTCTTTACATCTTTAGTATGAAATATACAAGCGGCATCAACCCCAAAACGTTTGCCGCTATATGCTGCGCCTATTTGGTTAGCTAATACAAAACGGTTAGGCTGTAAAGTTACCTGTAGCCCATTATCTTTTTTATGGCGAAACATACTGCCTTGCACCGTAGCATCGTACACATCAATATTTATTTGAGGCTTATAATAAAAAAACAACTCTTTATGCGTGGCGGTAATAGTGGATGTTTGCTTGATGGCGGTACTTTGGGTACTGATAGAATTATATAAATTATTAAATTGTCCAATCCTAACCATTGTACCTAAGCCTGCACCAGTAAAGCCATTGCCTAAATTGGCATAACTGGTTAAAGAAAAATCTACCCATTGCCTTTTTGCCAACAGGCAGTTGTATTCAGCAGCGAGGTTTAATTCCAAATCGTTTTCTACCTGGTATTCCCATCCGCTGGGGCGGTAAAAGCCAAAACTTTTATGCACCAAAGTTTGTACTTGCCTGCCAAAAGCGTTAGGCCCAACATAACCTGCCTGGGCAGCCAATTTTATATTGCTTTCATTTTTATATAGCAGGTTAAGCGTACCCTCCAGGTAGAGGTATGCGGCAAATGGCCTGTCTATTTTTTCAATCCTATCTACATTCTCGTTATCTGCAATGTTACCGGAGTGTGGATTAAATATTTTTTGCCCAATTTCAAAACCCCATATTTTGTTCTGCAATTTGCTGTTGGCAGTAATAGCCAGGGCGTGCCTGTAAAATAAAAATAAGCCGTCTGTATAATATTTGTCAGACCCTTTTGCCAGGTAGGCGTCGTTATCGCTCCGGATACCAATTTCGCTTTTAGAGGATTGCGCAAACAAAGTGCGGAAGCTAAAAAACAAAATAAAAATACAGGCAGTTTTATAATTCATTTATTTTGTTAATTTAAATAAGCCTGTAAGTTTTGTGAGGGGTTGTTTTAATAATAAGCAAGTACGTTTTTTGCTATGCAAAGATGAGGGTAAATGCTTGATATTAAAGATTGTAACACTTAGCAGCATTATTTGTTAGTAATAATGTTGTATATAAAAAATAAGGACAAAAGGTTGTCCGTTTTGTCCTTATTAAAAGTTGCTGGCTTGGTGTTATTATTAGTAAAAGGAACATGCTGGCTGTATAAACGGGCGATATGCCCTGGTTGCTGATAGCCTATAATAACTTACTATTAATTACCGATGTTTTTTGTCGTGACGCGGATTAGCCTTCAAGGCATCTTGGGTTAACACGAACTTGGCGTGTACTGCCTTCATCTCTTCAAATGAATCTGCCGACTTTGGAAAATCCGGGTTGCCTGTTAAAGAAATAGTCATGCTTTGCGCTTTCTCTTTTAATTTTGAATCGCTTAAGGCTGATGTGCTTACCGATAATTTGTAAACTTCATTTTCTTTGAGTTTTTGAGATTATGATAAAATATAAATTCTTCGCTAAGACGGGATTTTTTCAAAAAGGGTTGCATGGGGTATTATATTTATTTTCTTCAGCGTAACTGCTTGCCTCTCTAATTTACTTTTTGGATAATATTCTTTGAGCCCAAACTTAAAAACACAATAAATAAGTATCCAATTTTATTTGATATTATAACTATAACTAGTGACGGTACTGGTAAAAATTGTTCATTGAATTTTATTTATGCTTCTATTGAACCATCTAAGGATTGGGAAGGGCAGCAGCATTTTTTTTCGTTAGATAAAATAAATGGCAAGTTTTTAATAACGTCTGCCTGGTCAGTTCCATAGGTAGGCATATCTTAATGTAAACTTTGCAAACTGCTAATTTTTTGGCATTAATGAAAACGTATGCCTATCCATTACCTTTGGATATAAGATTAGCCAGATAACTACATCATGAAATGGATTACAAGAGAACGGCCAAAAATAGATCGCTTAGCATGTCCGTGGCTAATTAAAAAATTTGTTGATAAAAACGCAGAGTTTATATATGTGCCTTTTAATGAAGTACTTTATAAAGCAGGAATATTAAAAGCAATACCATTTGATATACCTGATGTGGAGTTTACCCATTATGATGATAAATGCACTTTCGACTACATTATTAAAAAGTATGCAATAAAAGACCCTGCCGTTTTGGTGATGGCAGCTATTGTTCGTGGTGCAGATACAGACAGGCACCATATTGCAAAAGAAGCCGCCGGGCTTTTAGCCATTTCATCGGGGCTTGCCTATAACATTACAGACGATTATGAACTAATGGAAAAAGGGATGATGCTATATGATGCTTTATATAGTTGGGCTACGCATTTACAAAAACAAAAGCATTTACAAAACAGCCCTTTCGAGAATTTGCTGCATGAAGTTTATAACAGGTTTTTAAAAGATAAAACAACAGGCAAAAAGAAAATCCCTAATTGGGTGAACGATTTAAAAGAAATTATCCAGGACCAAATTGACACTCAATTTACATTTGACCTAAAAAAAATATCCAGCCACCTGAAATTGAACCCTTCTTATTTATCCAGAGAATTTTCCAAATATTTTGAAGATCAGAACTTTGGGGATTACGTTAGAAAAATACGTATCGACAAAGCAATTAACCTTATCCAAAACCCAACCTATTCACTAACAGAAATTGCTTACCTCACTGGCTTTTCTGACCAGAGCCACTTTACCAGGATATTTAAGCATTACACAGGCCAAAATCCATCAGCTTACAGAAAAAACCTGCAAAAAAGTAAACCAGGTACAAAAGGTAAATAGGCTGCTATTTATTTTGTTCCGTGCTTAATAGGTTTGCTTTTAAGTAAGCAAACCTGCTATTATGCAACATTGTTTTATTGTTCTTTTTGCCTTTATCCTATTGAGTATATCAGCATTTGCACAAAGTATTTACCCAAAAATTAAGGGTTACGTAACTATTGTGCATCTAGTTATTACCTTTAGCGGGCACCAGGCTACCACCAACTTTAAAAACTATTATGTTGTGGCATGCCCACAGGCATCAATATTTGGAAAACCTCCAAAATAGCTTTCTCTATGGAATTTGTGCCTTATATAAGGGCAGAGAATGGAACCAGTAAAATGAATAATTTTTTATTTCATCCGGGTGCTTTATTTGCGTTAGGCAAAGGCTATACGTTTATTGGCAGGGCGGCATTTGAAACAGCAGGCAGGTATGGCATTACAGCAGTACTGAACAAAACTAGTATCAAAAGCAAAAATTGCAGTTATTTTCTTGCCATGCCTATGCCTGTAAGGCTTGGCAACGATAAGCCAATCTCGCTTACTATCGGTTTTCAATTTAGCATTGCCTTTTAAAATTAATTTCTTTATGACAGATAATACAACATACTCTTTACGGCAGCTAGTTGTATATTTTTTAAAATTAGGCTCAACAGGCTTTGGTGGCCCTGTTGCCCTGGTTGGTTACATGCACAAAGATTTGGTTGAAGCTAAAAAGTGGATCAGTGATGAAGAATATAAACAAGGGCTGGCTTTAGCACAGTTAGCCCCGGGCCCGTTAGCGGCCCAATTAGCAATCTATTTAGGGTTTGTGCACTACCGCATTGTAGGGGCTACGCTGGCTGGGGTTGCTTTTATTATCCCTTCATTTATTATGGTGGTGTTATTAGGCATGGCGTACAAATTATATGGAGGGATAACCTGGATGCAAGCCGTTTTTTATGGCGTAGGTGCGGCAGTTATTGGTATTATTGCCAACAGTTCGTACAAACTTACCGTAAAATCAATTGGTAAATTCAATCTTTTATCCTTTAAAAAAAATTGGTTGCTGTGGTTGTTTTTTGTTGTAGCAGCTGCCGTTACATTTTTTACAAAAAAAGAAGAAGTATTATTATTTATTGCGGCAGGGCTTATATATATGTTTGTAAAAGCTCCACCAAAATGGACCAGCCAGTTTGCAACCAATGGTTTTGTGCTTTTACAAATTGGTTTTTGGGAGTATAATAGTTCGGTACTTACAAAAATTGCTATTTTTTTTACAGAGGCAGGTGCCTTTGTTTTTGGGAGTGGTTTGGCAATTGTGCCTTTTTTACATGCAGGGGTTGTAACAGAAAACCACTGGTTAACAGAACAGCAATTTGTAGATGCAGTTGCGGTAGCCATGATTACGCCAGGCCCCGTTGTAATTACCGTTGGTTTTATAGGGTATTTAATAGCAGGTTTTCCCGGTGCAGGCATTGCGGCTTTAGCAACATTTTTGCCTTGTTACCTATTTACAGTTATACCGGCGCCTTATTTTAAAAAAATAGCTAAAAATAATTCCATCAAAGCTTTTGTAGAAGGCATAACAGCGGCTGTGGTAGGGGCTTTGGTTGGTGCGGTTATTGTTATAGCTAGAAGTAGCATTGCCGACATCCCAACCGCATTAATAGCAATTGCCACAGTAGTAGCTTTGCTCAGCATCAAGAGAATTCAAGAACCATATACCATTTTAATCGCCGCAATTTTGGGCGTCATTTTAAAACTAATAATATGAACAGAAAAGATTTTTTAAAATCAGGTACTGTAGCGGGCGCTGCCACATTATTTTCTACCAGTAATGCCTTTGCACAAAACCTTTCTAACAACCCAATAGATAAATTGGTGGATGTTAACGGTAATTATATCCAGCAGGCATTGCCTTACAGCGAAAGTTTTTTAGAGCCGTATATGGATGCGGAAACGATGCACCTGCATTATACCTTCCATCATGGCGGGGCAGTAAAAGGAGCCAATAAAGATTTGGGAATGATTAAAAAAGCATTGGACGAAAATAATTTGGAAACAGTCGACTACTGGACAAAAAAACTATCCTATCACTTTTCCTCCCACATTTTGCATTCCATCTTTTGGACAAACCTTACCAATAAAAAAACTTTGCCAACAGGCGACTTGCAAAAACGTATTGAGAAAAACTTTGGCAGTTTCGACAGGCTTAAATTATTAATTGCCGAAACTTCTAAAAATGTTGATGGCAATGGTTGGGGCATTGTAGCCTATCAGCCATACAGCGACAGCCTTACAGTTTTACAGTGTGAAAACCACGAAAAGCTAACACAATGGGGAGCTGTGCCTTTGCTGGTTATTGATGTTTGGGAACATGCTTATTATTTAAAGTACAAAAACAAGCGTACCGATTTTGTTGATGCATTATTTAATATCATTAATTGGGACAATGCTGCATTAAGGCTTGACGAAGCGTTAAAATTAACTAAATAACATTTCGCTAATAAAATACAATACTAATGTTGCACATCCAAAAAGTTTTGCGAACGGTATAATTAAATGGGTGAAATGCCCTGCTTGAGTTCCAAACCCTATTACTTTTCGAGCAGATAGTCCGTCAGCTGGCTGATGCTGCTAGTCCTTAAATTATTTTTT
>JANXVN010000152.1 GCA_025351645.1 Ferruginibacter sp. | reverse complement strand
GTCGTTAGAAGCTGTTCCACAGCACATGCTGTTAAATGATATGACGACATCATACTTTTCAAGTGTAGCTGGCATAGTTCTCTGAGCCGCCACACTTGAAAAAAACACAATGCTGGCTAATAATTGTAAGGCTAATTTCTTTTTCATAAATTATAATTGTATTCGTTCACCAATAGGCTAGGAGCTTTTGTGCAAAGGTTATAAAATTTCAGCAATATTAATCTTTGCAAATAGATGAAGGCCCTGATTACTTTCCATCATCGCCAGATATTAAAGACAATGAAATTGATATGATTAACCAACATTTATGTGAATGTTTTCTTAAAAAATTAATTTTTAAATAAGGTTTAGATGGTATTTCCTTGTTACTTTTGAAGTACCAAAACTAATAACATGATAAAATCCTTGTTGCTGAAAACAGTAGCCAGCTTTGCGTTTACCTTTTTTTTAATAACAAATGCCGCTGCACAAGTAACTACTGCCACTATTTCGGGCGTAGTTAAAAGCTTAGCATTAAAACCAGTAGTTGGGGCAACAGTTATTGTTGCTTACCCAGATGCCGGTATTAAACAAACCGTAGCGACCCTATCTGATGGGCGTTTTACTGTGCCTAACCTTAGGGTAGGCGGCCCGTACACGGTTACGGTAACTTCAATCGGCTTTCGCCCATCTATATTAGATAATATTTTTTTAGACCTAGGGCTAAATAATACGCTCAATTTTTCTCTAACAGAAACCTCTAAGGAATTAAGCGCCGTAATAGTTACTGCTTCTTCAAAAATATTTGATGACCGCCGCACGGGTGCTTCTACCAATATCAGCAATAAATTATTAAGGGCATTACCAACTATTTCCCGCTCCGCAGATGATTATTTGCGGCTGACACCTTCTGCATCTGCCACCTATAATGGTATTTCTTTTGCCGGCCGCAACGGGCAATACAATAACTTTTCTTTAGATGGCGCAGTGTTCAACAATCCCTTTGGGTTGGATGCGCCCACGCCCGGCGGGCAAACAGGCGCACAGCCAATATCGCTGGATGCTATTGACCAGATACAAGTTAACATTGCGCCCTACGATGTAACACAGGCGGGCTTTACAGGCGCCGGCGTAAACACCGTCACCAAATCTGGCACTAACAAAACCAGCGGTACCGTATATGCTTTTTATAGAAATAAAGGGCTTACGGGTAAAACGGTTAATGGCACCAAACAAGAAATTTCTGCCCTTAGCCAGTTGCAGGCAGGCTTTACTTTAGGAGGTGCCTTAAAAAAAAATAAGCTATATTATTTTATAAGTTTCGAAACAGAACAAAGAAAAGATGCCGCCAGTAGTTATGTTGCTCAAAACGCAGGCAATGTTGGCAACTCCAATACATCAAGAGTTTTAGAGTCTGACTTGCTAGCGGTAAGCAATATTTTGCGCACTAAATTTGGATATGAAACCGGCCCTTACCAGGATTTTACCTTAAAGCAAACAAATTACAAATGGCTGTACAAAATGGATTGGAATATTAACACCGTACACAAGCTTTCGTTTACTTATAATGGCTTGGAAGCATCTAAGGATAAACCAGCGCATCCAAGCGCTATCTATAGCCGTGGCCCTGATTATTCTACCTTGCAGTTCAAGAATTCCGGTTATCAGATAACTAATAAGCTACATTCATTCAGTACAGAATTAAAATCTAATTTTAGTAGCAGCGCAGCTAATAAATTAAGGTTGGTGTACACTTCGTTCAGGGATAGGCGCAACCCATTTTCAACTCCATTTCCGGTAGTGAATATTTCTAAATATGGCACCAGTTATATCATTGCAGGCCATGAGCCTTTCTCCATAAATAATGTACTTAACCAGGATGCGTTTCAAGCTACCAACGATTTTACTTTATATAAAAAGAACCATACAATTACCCTGGGCGGCTCTTACGAATCTTTTAAGTTTGCCAATTCGTTTAACCTGCAGGGTTATGGCCCTTCTGTTTTTAATAACATAGATATTCAAACATTTAAAGATAGCGTACCAGTAAGCGGCAATGTAGTTTTTGGTGCTTACCCACTAGATGTGGATGTTAACTATGCCAAAAAAAGGGCGGCTGCCGATCAATGGACTTACTACTATTTAACAGTTGCCCAATTAAGTTTTTATGCGCAGGATGAATGGCAGGTAAACAACCGTTTTAAATTAACTTATGGGCTAAGGGTTGATAAGCCGTTGTACTTAAATGCAAGTTTCCGCAACCCTAATTTTAATAATGATGGTACCTTTAAAGGCAGCTACAGCGGAGGTTCGCCTACACTGCCAAATAACACAGACCTTGTTTTATTTAACGAAGATGGGCGCCGGGTAAAAAATGGAGTAGGCCAGGAGATAGATAATACCAGGCTGCCTTCTGGCAAGGTATTGTTTTCGCCCAGGGTAGGTTTCCATTATGATGTAAACAATAATAAAACATTTCAATTACGTGGTGGCTCTGGTTTGTTTACAGGGCGTTTTCCTTTTGTATGGGTAGGCAACCAACTGGCTAACCCTTACGCTGGCTTTTATAATGTTACCGCACAAAACTTTAGGTGGCCACAAATTTGGCGCACTAATATCGGTACAGATTTTAGGATTCCTGCAGGTACTATTTTTACTGTGGATGTTGCCTACTCAAAAGATGTGCATGCTCAGATGGTGCGTAATTATAATTTAGGCACTCCAACCGGAACGCTTAATTCTGGCACCGGCGATAATCGTAAAATTTATTTACCAACTGATAAAGGCACTGATGGAAGGAATACTGCCCAAACCTATGTATTCAGCAACACCAATAAAGGCTATCAATTTACAGCAAGCTTGCAGGCACAACATAACTTTCAGAACGGGCTGTATTTAATGGGCGCTTATAACTATTTAATTTCTAAAGATGCCAGTTCTATTTCTGCAGAAATATCCAGCGATGCGTTTGACCGTAACCCAATATTGAACAACGCTAACGAAGCACGGCTAACACCATCTTTATATGGCAATACCCATCGTTTTATTGTAGCTGCATCAAAGAAGTTTGAATACGGAAAAAATAATTTCCGAGCTACAACTTTTTCTCTTTTTGCAAGCGCTAACTCTGGAAACCGCTATGGCTATACTTATGGTGGAGATATCAATAATGACGGGACAGCAATAAATGATATTATGTATGTGCCAACAAATACTGAAGTAGATGGCATGAACTTTACATCCTTAACGGATGTAAATGGCGTTGTACAAAATGCAGCTGCGCAAAAAGCGGCTTTAAAACAATTCATCTCACAAGATAAATACCTTAATAACTTAAGAGGAAAATATACTGAAAAATATGGTGCTGCTTCGCCTTGGTTTAGCCAGGTAGATGTACGGATATTGCAAGACTTTAAATTTAAAGTAGGGGGCAATATTAATACCATCCAGCTTAGCCTCGATGTGCAAAATATTGGAAACATGTTAAGCAGCAAATGGGGTGTACGTAAATACGCTACTACAACAGGATATTTTCAGCCGCTTACAGTAACATCGGTTACTAACAATGTGCCTAGTTTTCAATTTGATCCATCGCAAACAAAAACATTTGTATCAAGCCCAGACTTATTATCCCGCTGGCAGATGCAGTTTGGGGTACGGTATATATTTTAAAAAAGTTTATTATAAAAAATAGCGGCCACTAAGTACTTGATGGCCGCTATTTTTTATAATAGTGTTTATTGAGTATTAGTAGTTGTAGTTACCACTCTTTTCTTTTTAACTACGCGCCCACTTTTTCTATCACTGGCCCTGCCAATAATGTAACCGCCGCCAGCGCCTACTGCACCGCCTATTAAGGCTCCTTCTACTTTGTTTTTACTAATTGCTGCGCCTACTACAGCACCGCCCAAACCGCCTGCTGTTGCACCAACCGCAGCATCGCTCCAACCTTTCTTTTTGGTATTGGTAGTATTTGTACTGGTTGTAGTATTTGAAGTAGTAGTAGGGGATGATGTTGATGTAGATGATGTTGTACTTGTACTTTTACTTGTACTCCTTGGGGTTGTAGTTGGCTCTTTTGTGCCTACAGGCCTGGTTGTTGTTGTTGTAGTTGTGGTAGTAGTGCCGTTTGCTAATCTGGTTGTTTTTGTAATACGGCTTGTATCTGTCAATATACTTGAGTTGCCATTTAAGCCAGTACCACTGGTTCCTACCATTTCCTTATCTGTTGTTGATTTGCTTTTACAAGCTGCGAAAAGTACAAGAAGGCTTAACGCGGGGAATAATTTTTTCATTTTCGAGATTTTAGTGGTTAGTAATATTTGTAAGCTTTATGAAGGTAATATTTGCCCTATAATAAAAAACAATGCCAAACTTTATATTTCAACAATTGTAGGTTGTTATTCAAGAAATTATCGAAAAATGGTTTGTTAGAGGCAATATGATTAAAGAAATATAACGTGTAAAATTATAATGTGGGGAATTTCGGGAATCTGGTTGATTTAAATTAAAAAATAAATTATAAACAGGAACTTCTAATGGGAAAGTTGGCTAGGAGCTTTATAAAAAAAAGAAGGGGCCGGATAAAAATCCGGCCCCGTTTTTTCTCTTAATACTCCTTCGAAACTTTATTAAAAACTTACTTTTTATGCTAAAAGCATATAATAAATGTGTTATTTAATTCGATGGGATAAAAATAATTTTTTTTTTATAATTTTTATATCCCGTTTAGTAAGTGGATGATTTGGATACGCAAACGGTAATAGAACACGAAATAATTAGGTAAAAGATTGTTAAAGAAAGGATGGTTACATCATTTGCCTGATATTAAAAAGTAATATCAATTTGCATTGTGTTGTGCAACAGCAGGCATCGTTGCCGAATTGACAAACATTAGGAATCTAAACATATTGCATTATTTAAAGAGGATTATCTGCTAATGCCAGGCACTACAGGCAAGCTTTCGTTGCCATCCTGGCTTACACTTTGTACCGCAAAAAAGTAATTATCTTTTGAGTAGGGTAGCTCCATCTGTAGCTGGCCAGTAAAAAATTTCTTTTGCCAAAAGGCGCTTGTTGTTTCTCTTACCAACACATAATATCCTTTAGCGCTACCGTTTTTTGGTGGCTGCCAGCTAAGGTTAGTGGTGTTGCCTAATTTTTTAACTTCAATGTTTACGGCTTCCGGCTGGGCTGGGGCTTTGGCTAAGTTAGCCAGGCTGCATAAATTTAACGCAGTGTTTTTCCTTAAATATTCAAAGTCTATATGTTCAATTAAGTCACCATAGGCAATGCCATTTTCCTTCCGTACATCTTGGTGCTGGCGGGTGAAGTTTTCGTTCATTTCTGTAATGCGGACTGCCGCAAAGCCATTTTCCAAATAGGGAGTATGGTCGCCGCCACGTAAAAAACGGTCGGGGCGGTACACCATCATTACCTGCAAATTATCAACATAACGTTCGCCGGTTTCTTTAACATAACGAGCAAGCTGGCGGCTAATGCCATCATTTTCCAGCCCAAGCTGGCGGATGGACTGAGCTTTTTTATCAATTTCGTAATAGGGCAGGCCCTCACTAAAAACCCTTACCTGTGTATTGTTGATGATGTTCGTTTCGTTGCTGTTATTACTGCCCATGATGTCGTTGTTCAAAACAGCAGCCACCTGCCAGTTTTGTGCTTTTGCCTTTTGCGCCATGTAGTAGGCGCCTAATAAGCCTTGCTCTTCGCCGCTTACTGTAACAAAAATAATAGTGGCACTAAACTCATGCGTGCTTAGCAGGCGGGCACATTCAATTACGGCTGCGCTGCCGCTGCCATCATCATTAGCACCGGGCGCATCGCCGGTACGGTCCATTACGTTGGTACGCATATTATCCAGGTGCCCGCTAATTATAAATATTCTTTTATCTGCAGTATCGGTGCCTTTTAAAGTGGCTACCACATTGCCTAACAGCAATGGCACATCTACTCTTTTGCCATTAGCAGGCAAGGTAGAAGTATCAATAAAAGCAGTAAGCCGCCCGTTAGATTTTTTTGCAAACTCATTGAATTTTCCCAGCACCCATTTTCTTGCGGCACCTATGCCACGCTTAGCATCTGTTTGTGTGCTTAATGTATTGCGGGTACCAAAAGCCACTAATGTACTGATGTACATTTTTAATGAATCTGGCGATACATCCTTAACCAGGGCTGTTATAGAAGGATCCCTATCAATAATTTGCTGTGCTTTTGCATGGGTTGCAAAAAAAGTTATAACCACTACTAAAACTATTTTTTTCATGCTATATTATTTATTTAAAATTATGGCATAAACGAAAGGTGCAATATTGTTTTTTGTAATTGTGCGGTTAAGGATGAGTTGGTAAGGCGTTTTTTAGTTTTTTATAAATAGGCTTGACCCATTAATTTGTTCTAAACAGTAAATTGTTAGTACTGGTTACAGCAAATTAAACCACCCTTTAAAATAAGTAGCAAATTGAGGAAGAGCTCAATAAAGGTATGCCGTAAAAGGGAGTGACACAACGATGCCGCCATAAAAAATAAATGCCGGGACAACAACCATCATTGAACGGAAATTGCTAGGCAGGGATGAATTTTAGGGAAATAGAATTTACACAATGCCGCGTATTTTTAGGGGTAAAACGTTCGCCTGTAAATACATGCCCAAGGTGAGCATCGCAATTAGCGCAAACTATCTCCACCCTTCTGCCATCCGCATCAGGCAAGTGTTTTACAGCACCAGGTATTTCATCATCAAAGCTCGGCCAGCCACAATGAGAATCGAATTTATCTGTTGAATTATATAGGGGCGTGTTGCAGCGACGGCATACATAAGTGCCTATAGATTTGTTGCTGTCGTATTCGCCGGTAAATGGCCTTTCGGTGCCTTTATGCAAAATAACGTATTCTTCTTCCTTTGTTAATTTGTTATATTCCATTATTTAAATTTTTGTTTGCATTAAAAATTAAAAACTTTTAGACAATTTATTTCGATTTACAATTTTTAACAAGTTAAACAATCATTTAGTTTATTTTATTGGTTTAGAACAACAAAAAAATTTTTCTTATTCCGGCATGATAGATACATTTGCATTCATCTATATAATTATTTGGGAGGGCAATCAATAATTCACGAATATAGTTAGGCAGCTAAGCGCAAGCAATAGTTTAAAGCTCTCATAATTTACGGGAGTAACCTGCACCATCCAAGTAAAATAATAAAAAATGTGCTACAACCTTCCGCAGGCTTTAATAAACAATTACGTAAAACGTTGATTGAAGCGGAGTTGATATAGCCTGAAAAAATTGGTTACTTATATTTTTTATGCTCAACAGAAGTTTGCTGAGAGCGTAAGCAAATAAATAACTTCATCTACCTTAACCGACATTGCAAAAAAATAACGCGAGCCTGCCTGTTTAAAAAAAACAATTATACCTATACCTTTTGTAAATTTTTTGCAAGTGGTATTTTAATTAACTGGCCTGGATATTGTGAAAGCAATACCAGTCCAACAAATAATAACATGAATAGTAAAGTGCTACTTTTTAAAATATCAAAGTGTATATCAGCCACAAATATGATTAAACAAGAAGTAAAAAAAATTTCAAAGGCAAAACTTTTAAGCCTTGTTTTATTTTTATTAGTCCCTTTTTTTTTATTGGCACAGGCAAACCTGAAAGACAGCCTGCTGCCAGAAGTAACTATAAAAAATGCCGTTGATTATGCCATCATACACCAGCCAATAGTAAGGCAGTCGCTTATTGACCAGGAAATTTTAGAAACAACTATTAAAAGCAAGCTCGCAGATTGGTACCCGCAGATAAATTTTAACTACAACCTGCAGCACAACTTCCTTCGATCATCCACTCTTATTGGGGGCAATGTTGTGCAGCTTGGTTCTGATAATACATCTTTAGGTTCTTTTACCTTATCTCAAAATATTTTTAATAAAGATGTAGCGCTGGCAAACCGTACCAAAGGAACGGTGAGGCTGCAGGCAAGGCAGATAACCAGTAGTAATAAAATAGATATTGCGGCCAACGTATCCAAGGCTTTTTATGATGTACTGGCTACGCTTGAACAAATAAAAGTATCGCAAACAAACATTACACGCATTGAACGCAGCCTAAAAGATGCCTTTGCCCAATACACCGCAGGAATTGCAGATAAGATAGATTACAAACGTGCCACCATTACCCTTAACAATGCAAAGGCAACTTTATATAGCAATGATGAAATGTTAAAGGCGAAACTGGAATACCTTAAAGCTTTGATGGGGTATCCAGTATCCGGGCACCTAAATATTGTTTATGATAGCCTGCAGATGGAAAAGGAAACCATCATGGATACTTTACAAGCTGCTAGTTATACTGCCAGGATAGAATACCAGTTGCTGGCCACACAAAGAAAATTACTGGAGTATAATGTACGGTATAATAAGTGGAGCTACCTGCCTACAGTTGCGGCAAACGGGGCTTACAACCTTAACTACTTCAACAATACTTTCAGTAAAGTGTATAGCAACAATTTTCCTAATTCTTTTGCAGCGGTAACGTTGGCATTCCCCATTTTTCAGGGAGGAAAAAGAAAGGCTAATATTAGAGGTGCAGAACTAGAAGTGGACCGGAACGGGCTGGATATTATTAACTTTCAAAATAAACTGAACGCTGAATTTACACAAGCCATGTCATCTTACAAAAGCAATTACCAAAACTATCTTGCTTTAAAAGATAACCTGGCCGTAGCGCAGGAAGTGTATGATGTAATACAGCTGCAATACCGCAGCGGTATTAAGGCTTACCTGGAAGTTATAACAGCCGAATCTGACCTGCGTACATCCGAAATAAATTATTATAGTGCTATGTACCAGGTATTGGCCACCAAGATAGATGTACAAAAAGCCCTTGGGCAAATAACTTATTAGGCCTATTTAAAACGACATACAATTAAATTACGCTTCATTATGTATTCAACACAAGTTATAAGATATACAGGCTTTGCCACTGTTTTATTATTAGCAGCATGTAACAGCAACAAGCCGCCTGCAGTACCCGCAGCGCCGCCGTCAGTAAAGGTTACAGTAGTGCCTGTTACTTTAACAGATGCTGTTTATTACGATGAATACCCTGCAACAGTAAACCCTTTAAACCAGGTAGACCTTCGCCCGCAGGTGAGTGGTTTTATAAGCGGCGTACATTTTCAAGATGGGCAAAGGGTACGTAAAGGGCAATTACTTTATTCAATAGACCAGCAATTATATGCTGCCAATTATCAGCAGGCAGTTGCGGGGCTAGAAGTACAGAAAGCTAACTTAGCCTTGGCTCAAAAAAATGCCAACCGTTTTCATGAACTGGAAAAAAGCGATGCTGTTGCAAAGCAATTGGTTGATAATGCGGATGCAGCTTTAGCGGTAGCACAAAAACAGGCAGATGCATCGAGGGCAAATATTCAGGCGGTGCAGACCAATGTAAAATACACTAAAGTTTATGCACCTTTTGATGGCGTAATAGGCATTTCATTAGTGAAGGCAGGCGCAGCCGTTAGTGCAGGGTCAACGTTGCTAAACAGCATATCATCTGATGTTGATTTAGCGGTGGATTTCAATATCGACCAAAAAGAGATATACCGTTTTGCTACACTAACAGCTAAAAAGCCTAACCCGAAAGACTCTACTTTTACGCTGGCATTTGGTGGTGAAGCATATCCTTATCCTGGAAAAATTGCTTTATTGGATAGGGCGGTAAACCCGCAAACGGGTACCATTAAAGCAAGGCTAATTTTTCCTAATAATAAAAGGCTATTGATTGCAGGCATGAACGGTACTGTAAAAGTAAAGAACACCGCTGCTGCACAATCAGTATTAATACCATACAAAGCAGTAACAGAGCAGCTAGGCGAGTTTTTTGTTTATGTGCCAAACGATAGCAACAAAGTATCGCAACGTAAAATTGTGGTTGGTACTCAAATAGGCACTAATGTAATAATAAAAGAGGGCTTAAAAGATGGTGAGAAAATAGTAGTAGAAGGCGTACAGAATTTAAGGGAAGGTTCATCTATTATTATTGTTGATCCGGCTACTGCCGCCGCCGCGGCTAATGCAGCAACCACTTCAGCTACGGGAAAAGATCCAGTAAATAAAAAGGCAGCAGCAAAAGATACATCAGCAAAAAGATAATTTTTTAAACAACAAAAAATTATTTAAAAGATGAACCACAGAAAAGTTGCCAGTACGCGCCTCAAAATAATTTTATTACATCAGCAATGGTTAAAGAAATAAAATAATGATATCAGATACTTTTATAAAAAGGCCCGTAACAGCTATTGTAATATCCGTAGTAATTGTTTTGGTGGGCTTAATAGCGCTGACTGTTTTGCCTATTGCTCAATATCCAGATATTACGCCTCCGGTAGTTTCTATCTCCGGTAGCTTTACGGGCGCAGATGCACAAACCGTGGAGCAAACTACTACTACTGCAATTGAAACGCAGGTAAATGGCACGCCTGGCATGACTTACATGAGCAGCAACAGTACCAGTAGCGGGCAAAGCAGCATTAATGTAAATTTTGAAATTGGTACAGATGTAAATATAGCCGCCCTGGATGTGCAGAACCGGGTAAGCGTTGCACAGCCAACATTGCCTGATGCTGTAAAGCGTTTGGGGCTCATTACCCGTAAGCGTAACCCCAGCATCATGGTGGCGCTGGCTTTGTACTCGCCCAATGGCACACACGATGCAACCTTTATAGGCAACTACGCCAACATCTATTTAAAAGATGCCTTACAACGTGTAAAAGGCGTTGGCGATATTGTATCCCGTGCAGATGATTTTGGTATGCGTATATGGCTTAGTCCCGAAAAACTGGCTAACTTAAACATGACGACTACGGATATTATCGCTGTGCTTACAGAACAAAATTTACAGGTTGCCGCAGGTACCATCGGTGGTAACCCGCAACCTAAAGTGCAAAGTTTTGAGTATAGCGTTTTAACCAATAGCCGGCTTAATACGAAAGAACAATTTGAAAATATTATTGTGCGTACGGTGCCAACAACAGGTACTATCGTTTACCTAAAAGATGTAGCCAGGGTTGAGTTAGGTAAGTTCGATTATAGTAGCAACGCTTACGTAAACGGCAAGCCCGCTGCATTTATTTTAATATACCAGGCACCAGGCGCCAATGCGCTGGATACGTATGATGGCCTGCTTAAATCATTGACGGAATTAAAAAAGGGCTTTCCAAAAGATATAGATTATGTAATGCCTTTAGAAACAGTGACCGTAGTAAAAGTTTCTATAGATGAAGTGCTGCACACATTGGTAGAAGCCTTGCTGCTGGTAATTTTTGTGGTGTATCTTTTTTTACAAAATTGGCGGGCAACCCTTATTCCTGTGCTGGCGATACCAGTATCTTTGATTGGTACTTTTATATTTTTTATACCTTTTGGTTTTACCATTAACACACTAACGCTTTTTGCCTTTGTATTGGCAATTGGTATCGTGGTGGATGATGCCATTGTGGTAGTAGAAGCCGTACAGCATTACATTGACCATGAAAAAATATCACCAAAAGAAGCTACGCAAAAAGCAATGGCAGATATATCAGGCCCGGTTATAGCCATTGCGCTTATACTTGCGGCAGTGTTTGTGCCGGTTGGTTTTATACCTGGCATTGTTGGCAGGCTATACCAACAGTTCGCCATCACTATTGCGGTGTCTGTTATCATTTCTGCATTTGTTGCCTTATCGCTTACGCCAGCTTTATGTACATTGATGTTAAAGCCATCTAAAGACGCAGCCGCAAAAAAGAACTGGCTCGAAAAATTCTTTGTGTGGTTCAACAGGGTATTTGGCAACCTTACTTCATCTTATACAAGAGGTGTAGGTAAATCTATAAGGGCAACGCCGGTTGTGCTAATAATGCTGGCTTGCCTGTTTGTAGGTTTGTATTTCTTATTTCAAAATAAACCCTCTGGTTTTATACCTACGGAAGATGAAGGCCGTTTATATGTAACGTACGAATTACCCGAAGCCACTTCTACAGAAAGAAGCAAGGCCATGCTGCTGGAAGTTATGCGAAGGGTTAAAAGTATTCCAGGCGTTAAAACAGTTGGCGGGCTTGCAGGGTTAAACATTATTACGTTCTCTAACAAATCCAACGCTGGTACTATGTTTGTGCAATTAGCGCCATGGTCAGATAGGGAAACCAAGGAACTGCAGCTATCAAGCATTATCGCATCTATACAAAAAAATACTGCGGATATCCGTGAGGCCAGGATACTGGCAATTGGGCCACCAGCCATACCCGGACTTGGTGCAACAGCAGGTTTTACATTTGAATTGCAGCAAACCGGCAGTACGGATAGCATTCAAAAATTTGAAACTGTCGCCAGAAATTTTTTAGCAGCCATAAATAAACGCCCCGAAATTGGTATTGCCTATACTTTCTTTACTACGCATACACCTAGCTACCAGGTAAATGTGGATAGGGATAAGGCTAAACAGCTGGGCATTAATATTAATGATATTTACAGCACTTTATCAACTTTGCTTGGCAGTAGTTACGTAAATGATTTTAACCTTTATGGAAGAAACTTTAAGGTAGTGGCACAGGCTGATAGTTCCTATCGCTCATCCATAAGCGAGTTAGGCAAATATTATGTGCGCAATAGCCAGGGCAGCATGGTGCCATTAAGTTCGCTTGTTACAACTAAGCTTATAGAATCCCCATCGCTTATTTCTCACTATAATATTTATCGGTCTGTTGAAATAAATGGTTCGCCCAAGCCGGGCTTTAGTAGCGGGCAGGCATTAGATGCATTAAAAGAAGTAGCGGCCAAAACCTTGCCCGGTGGTTATGGCTACGAGTTTTCTGGCTTAAGCCGTGAAGAACTGAAAGCAGGCAGCAGTACCATTATCATCTTTTCTATCTCAATTATTTTCGTATTCTTATTTTTAGCCGCATTGTACGAGAGCTGGTCGGTACCATTTTCCGTTTTGTTTGCAGTGCCCATTGGTGCATTTGGTTCTATCCTTACGCTAACGCTGATACCTAGCCTGACTAATAATATTTATGCGCAAATTGGGTTGATAACACTGATTGGGCTAGCGGCAAAAAATGCCATCTTAATTGTGGAATTTGCTAAAGAAAGGGTAGACCGTGGCGTTGATGTTTTAGCCGCAACATTACAAGCGGTAAACCTTCGTTTACGCCCCATCGTTATGACCTCGCTGGCATTTATTTTAGGGGTATTGCCATTAGCCTTTGCAAGCGGCGCGGCAGCAGAATCGCGTAAAACTATCGGCTGGACTGTATTCGGTGGCATGATAGCCGCAACTACTTTGGCTATATTTGTTGTGCCGGTTTTGTTTGTGCTAATAACAAAAATATCTTACGGCAAAAAATTAAAACGCCTTAATGTAGATAAAGAAAACGAAGCAAATGTTGATAAAAAAATATTTGATAGCAATATAGGATAGTATATTCTACGGCCAATAATCACCGTCAACCATACAATTTGTCAGTGAAAAAATACTGCCTGGGCAACCATCTCAGGCAGTATTTTATTAATGTAACTGCCGCCAATTTATTTTTAACAGTGATAGTCCTCCAATTAATCAAGGTACTTATAATAATTATTAATCATCAACCATGCCTTTAAATTAAGGATTTACATATTTGTCTTTACCTTACCTTAACCCTCTCCAAAGGAGAGGAAGGGATTAAACTTAACAGCATTGGATTATCAACAAAAAAATTATCAATTTCACACTTTAACCTTTTTGCAAATGACTGTAGAAAAATCTATCAATAGTCCTATATTAGCATTCTTTATTTAAAATAATTTTTTTATGATAACTAATAACGACATACTTAAAAAGATACGTGTAGCGCTATCCTTACGTAACGATGATATTATTGAAATACTTGGGCTTGTAAATTTTGAAATGACAAAAGGTGCATTAGGCGACCTGTTCAGGAACGAAGACCATCCTGGGTATGTAGAAGCTGGCGACCAGGTATTGCGCAACTTTTTAAATGGGCTAATTATTTATAAAAGAGGAAAATTGCCTGAACCAAAAACAGGCATCAAAGAAGATGATGACGATGAAAAGCAAAAAACAACTTAGTGTTTTACAGCCAACAAATACATTTATAGATGTGCTGATAAATTTTTCTAAATTTTAAGATGTTGCCTTATTATAAAGATAATGCAACACCTTAAAATATATTTAAAGCCGAAATATGCTTATTCAATTAAATAGAAAATGTATTAGTATCGGTTACGGTCCCTGTTAAAACCACCACTATTATTTCCACCACTGTTATTTCCACCGCCGCTACTATTTCCACCGCTACTGTTACCGCCACGATAAGAGCTTCCAGTACCGGGAGGCCTTGAGTTGCCTTCTTCAGCCTTTTTAACCACCAAAGGCTTTTTGCCTAAAGATATGTCGTTTAAGCTTTCAATGGCATCCAATGCCTCAACATCGTTTTGCATGTCTACAAAGCCAAAGCCTTTACTTTTGCCTGTTTCTTTGTCCATAGCAACCTTCGCTGTAATAATAGTACCAAACTTTTCAAATATCTCCATTAATTCATCATCATACAAATCATAAGGGAGTCCTGCAACAAATATTTTCATCAGGTTATTTTTTTGTAAATGTACAAAACTTATACGGGTTATCTTTTTTGGTTATTAATTATCTCATTTATAAGGCTTACTAAAAAACTGTAAAATCTATATATATAATTGTGTATGAACTAAATAACTTAACCTCATAAAAAGAAAATAATATTTTACAAGCACAATATATGTTTTAAATATCTGTTATTTATTCATTCTGAAACCCAAAATTTATACAAATGACAAATTTGTTTTCAAATGCCTCCATGATGCTAAACTTTACACTTGTTATCTCTTTAGCAGTGCTTGTGTATTTTTCAGTTAAATTGGCTAAGCATTCTCCCTGGAAATTATTAAGGAAATAAGGGGAACCCAAAGGCTTAATGGAGTACTTGTAGACTTACCCTATAAGTACTCCATTTTTTATGTTGAAAATTATCTTGGGCGTATCAGCTTAATTTTTTCTTACTTTGGGGCAATAAAAAATTATGATAAGAAAAAATCCAAATGTTGATGTTATAATGGATGTGCTGCAAATGACTGCAGCAGCCTACCCTGCATCAAACTTTATAAAAAGCTTGTTATACCAATATCAGGAAAGGGGCGGATTAAGCAAAAAGCAACTTCAGGACCTGCATGCGAAAGCCGCTAAAGTACAAGGCATGCCCCCAGGCAAACTAGCCACCATGGAAGCAATTATTTTAAAGAAGCCAACAAGGTATAGGTCACCTGAACCAGTAGCAGCCTTGGCACCCGTTAAAGATAAAAAAATTATTGGACTGATAGAAGAAATACTTGTCCGATATCCACAACATAAAATGGTGTTGTTCCTTCAAACAAAATACAACAATAACGAGCCCCTAACCGTAACAGAAACGGCAGAAGTTGAAAGGTTCTATAAGCTATTGGTACCATTTAATAAATAACAGGTACCATAAAATCTTTTGGCAACAATTACCATTCTATAACCACCTTACCGATATTTTTTCTTTTTTCAAGATAATCATGTGCAGCAGCAATATCTGTAGCGGCAAACACTTTACTAATGGCCGGCACAAAAACACCTTCTTTATAAAACGTGATAACTTTTGCAAGGCAACGTTCTATAACCTGTGGCTGCTGGTCGCCAATGCTAAGCAAATTAATACCAATGATAGATTTAGATGGCATCATCAACTGTGCCGGATGATAAAAGCCGAAAGCCAGGGCTGTCTTTATTTTACCGAATATATTTTTATCAGTAAGTTGTGCCGCGCCATAGCAAACCATGCGCCCGCCTGCCGCAAGCAAGCCCATGCCTTGCCTGAAGCCCTTGCCACCAACGGCATCAAAAATTACATCTATTCCTTTTTGTTGCGTATCCTTTTTAATGATGGCTGCAAAATTTTCAGTGTTATAATTAATAGCATGCTGCACACCTTGTTGCCGTAAATAGTCAACTTTAATTTGGCTGCCTGCGGTGGCAAAAATTTCGCATTGCTTGTGTTTTGCAAATTGAATTAACGCAGAGCCAACGCCACCGGCGCCAGATTGTACCAACACTTTATCGCCCGGATATAAATTAACCAATTCTGATGCAGCATATACTGCTGTACAATATTGAGTGGCTAATGCTGTAGCAGTTGTCAGGGGCAAGTAATTAGGTATGATGGCAACAGCCCGGGCATTTGTTACAGCATATTCGGCATAACCGCCAAACCTTGTCATAGCTGTTACCCGGTCGCCTATTTTTAAAGTAAGTACGCCTTCTCCTACAGCATCAATAATGCCTGCTACATCATATCCTAATATGCAGGGCAGGGGCGGGGCTTCTTTGTACATGCCCTTACGTGCCATTACATCAGCAAAGTTTAGCCCGAAGGCAGCTACTTTTATCAATACTTCGCCAGGCTTCGCAATAGGCTTTGGTACTTCTTTCATTTCAAAGGCGGTTGATGAGGCCCCGTTTTTTACTAATACTGCTGCTTTCATTGTTTAATATTGTATTGCAAGATAAAAGTAAAGTCTGCTCAATATCAATTTTGAAAAAAAAATGATTTACTGGAGTAAGATAAAATCTAAAAATATTATTTTCAATTTACTACATGTATTAGACAGTACCTTTAAAGCAGATAGATTTTCAGTACCTTTAAAAATATGAAATATTTTACTGCTATATTTTTGTTGCTTCTTGCATTTACTTCGTGTAAACCAATACCATCGGCACTTACAAGGGAAGAGGTAATTGCTGTTATCCGAAAATTTGATAATGGCTGGCAAAATAAAAACCTAAAAACGGTAGATTCGGTATTGGCGCCGGCATACATTTATTTCACACAGTCTGGCGGCACTTTTAGCCGGGATAGTGTAGTGGCTACTGCAGGGTCGCCAAGTTATACTTTAGAAAACGTGAGCCGCTCTGCCTATTTTGTGCAGCTATATGGCAATACAGCCATAGTAAGCACCCGCTGGCAAGGCAAGGGCGTTTACCATGGGCGGCCGTTTGATGAAGACCAGCGGTGCAGCCTTACCATTATAAAAGACTTGAATAAAATAGAAATATTATCTGAGCATTGCACGCCAATAAAAGAAAACAGTATTTTCCATTAATTTGATTGTATTGTTCAACAATAAATGCCTTTGATGTGTTATATGGTTAACACTAAAAAAACACTTATGAAAAAGGTATGGTTAATAACAGGATGCTCCACAGGCTTTGGGCGCGAACTAGCAACATTTGTATTGGCACAAGGTTACCAGGCTGCTATTGCCGCCCGCAATACGGATGACATAAAAGATATTATTGAAGGCAAAGAAGATAATGCATTAGCATTAAAATTGGATGTAACAAAGCCTGAACAAATTAAAGAGGCCATTATAGCCACGATGGAAAAATTTGGCCGTATAGATGTGCTGGTAAATAATGCGGGCATTGGCTATTTTGGTGCTATAGAAGAAAGCGAAGATGATGCGGTTAGGAATATGTTTGAAATAAATGTGTTTGGCTTAGCAAAAATGATCCAGCAAGTTTTGCCTGTTATGAGGTCGCAAAAGAGTGGGCACATAGTAAACATCGCTTCAATTGGAGGGCTGGTTGGTTTTCCGGGAGTTGGTTTTTATAATGCTACCAAGTTTGCGGTGGATGGGTTGTCGGAATCCTTGTCTAAAGAAGTAGCGCCATTGGGTATTAAAGTAACTATTGTAGCTCCAAGCGGTTTTCGTACAGACTGGGCGGGCCGCTCTGCCAATAACAGCCCAATTGTAATTGATGATTATGCAAAGACTGCGGGCAAAAATAAAGAAGATATCCGTGGGTATAGTGGCAATCAGCCAGGCGACCCAAAAAGGGCGGCACAAGCGATTGTAAAAGCCGTAGAAGCAGCTAATTCTCCGCTTAGGCTATTGTTAGGCGTAGGGGCTTTAAAAGGCGCGAGGGCGAAAATAGGACAGCTTATAAAAGATATTGATACCTGGGAAGAAACAACCGTGTGGGCTGATGCACCAAAAGAATCAATGGCATGATAAGAAATTAAATCATATAAAAAAGGGCAACATTAATTGTTGCCCTTTTTTAACTATCGTATTGTATTTATTGTTGCGTAATAGTGATTGGAGGCGCAACTAATGATGGCATCGCCGCCAGTTTGGACTCATCTTCTGCAATTTGTTTTTGTAGTTTTTCAATATTATTATTTAATTTCTCAAGGTCTTTACCAGCTTTTCTTGCTTTGTTGGCGCTATTTTTAGCATTATTGGCTTTTTTGCTAGCTTGTTTTGCCAATTTTTCATCTTGCACATTTCCATTTAAATTATTTGCTGCAGTACTATTGTCAGATGCGGCATTTTGTGCTTGCTGGGCAGCATTTTGCTGTTCTTGTGTCTTCTTTTCCACACTGTTTTGTAAGGCTGCCAGTTTTAATTTTTTATCATTTAGTTCTTTACCAATTTTTAGCGCTTCTTTTTGCTGCTTAAGGCTGTTTATAGAATCTTTTGAAACTAATTGTGCTGATAACGAAATGCTGATAATCAACACAATTGCTGTACTTAGAATGTATTTAATCTTCATGATTTTTATATTTATTTTAATACATAGACACAAATTCCATGCCTTTTGGATTGTTTGCTTTGCCTGTAAATATTACTGCACTGCCCCATGCCTAAGGGATAGCAACGGAAATCCTTTTTTTGTCGGCCGCCGCAAAAAAAGATTGTAGTGCCCGCCCGGATGAACTGGTTCGGACGGGTATAGCCCGGCACCACTTGCGCAGCTTAGGTGCTACGCCCAAATTTAAGTGCATTCGGCAAGTTTATTTTTGCCTGCCGAGCCATAATAATCCATTCAATATCATTTTATCCTGCACGGTATTGCCAAAGGTAAAAGATAATTCTTTGGTAGACTGATGCTCGTAATCAATATCGTTGTGGCCCATGTTGAAGTACATCATTTTATACTTTATGTTCGTCCACACAACAGGGTAGTAGCCGCTATGCCAAATTTCATACAGCTTTGGGCCGGTGCCGAGCGGAAAGCTGGTACTATCAATAGAAAGCAAGATTTTTATGTTTGGATTATTGCGCAAATCGTTGCTCCAGCGGTACCATTCGTTGGGGGCAGACTTGAATGTTGCTGGCAGGTTTTTAGTGGCTGGATGGGTATTATCTTCAACCTTTAAAATGGCTGAAGTAGGGCGCCAGGTATTGCTTACGTAAGCTCCAGAACCTAAAAAATTGTTATGGTACCAATCCCAATCCATGTTAAAATCGGATGGCGTTAAAGCGAATGCCGCAAAGTGAAAGCCCATCCAGCCCCCGCCATGGGCCATGTATTTTTCAAAGGCAGCTCTTTGTGATGGCTTATCGGGCCGCGTATCTAAAAATAATACCACCTGATATTTTAAAAGAAAAGTATCGTTCATATTATTCCAGTTAGACGTAGTATCGTAACTGAAATTATTTTTGGTGCCCATTGCTGGGAACCATCTATTAGCTTCATGTACAAAGCTAATATGTGCCTGGTCGTTAATGCCGGTAAAAAAAGCAATTACTTTAAAAGATAATTTGCTTTTTTGTGCATGGCTGCTATGGCATAATAATAAACTTATTGCAAACAGCTTAATAATTTTTTTATAAAGAGTTGGTAGCATTATGCAGTAAAGCTTTTTTTAATTAGATAAATTAATGCCGTTAAGTTGAGGCCTTTCCTTTCCTTTGTATAGGGTTAGGCGAGGTAAAGAAAAATAAATAAATCCTTCACTTAATGGCATTGATAGCTTAATGAAAATACAAAAAAAAGCAATTAGTTTAACAGATGCCAATATCATCTTTAAAAGATATAGTTTAACAAAACTGTCGGTAATTATTATTTAACTTTAAGTTTAAATTTATTATAATGAAAAAAACATATTGTTGGAAATGTGTGGTTTTATTAGCCACCATGTATTCAATAGCACATGCATTTATTCAGTAGTTTTTTTAAAACAAAACATGCGAAACCATAAGTTTCGCATGTTTTGTATAATTTATTTTGTGAAGCCCAGTTTAATTACTGGTTATGCCCTGATTGTTGCCTGATGCTGTTGCGCTTTATACCTGGCTATAACGTTTTGGGCTTCTATCAACTGTAATTTAAGCGAATGTAGCGCTGGCTGGCCGGCTTCTAACAAAGCTTCTGTTTCTTCGTTACTTTTTTGCAATAATAGAATATCCACATCCAGCCTTTTAATCAACTCTTTTGACTGTTCCAACTTTTTCAAGCTATCATGTTCAGCTATTTGTTTTAGTTGATGTACCTGTATGTTCTCTTTTTGTAGCGTTTCTTTTTTTAGTACTTCGCTTTCCAGGTAACCTTGGGTGCTTTTAAGTGATTTTTTTATTTTAGCCATTGCCAGCGTGCGTATTAGCCATGCAATGCCAAAACCTACAATGAAGGTGACGCCTGAGTATAAATATGTTTGTACCAATCTGTTATTTTTAAGTGCTAATAAAATAAGCTTTTTATGTGGCTGATGTATATCGTACTAACAATAAATGGGCCAGAGCTTATGCAAAGAAATTTTACAGGTTTTGTTACAGGATGATTGTCTATTGAAATTTATAGACCGCAAAATTAAATTTATACTTCCGTAAAGCCAACTTATCTTTTAAATAGTTTTTTAGGCTAACAGTTTTATTGATATTGATTCTGATAAAAACCTGATTGATACACGGACAACATACTAATTACATGGGGGGATTCTATCTTTCCATATAATTAGTATGCATAATTTTCAGCCCATTAATATTGCACTTACCGTGTTATAAAACCCTTATCATAATATTTTTAAAATAAGCTTTATGTCCATGGTCCTGCAAAGCAATCAACCCTTTTTTAGCATTGCCATAATCAGGGTAATCTTTCCATTTTCCTTCAGCTTTTTCTTTTTGCCATTTGGCATCCCAGGCAGTAAATTCAACTACTTTTTCTCCATTTAACCAATGCTCTACATGGCCTTTATTAAAAACTATCTTGCTGGTATTCCATTCGCCTACTGGCTTTAGTTTCTTTTTATCGTTTGTTAGGTTCATAGCGTAATCGGCGCCTGTTTTCTGCCATTCCTCCAGCTTTTCAGGAAAGTCAATATCATCTATCATCTGGTATTCAGGGCCGGTTTCGTAGGGTGCATGGTATTTTTCACCTTCTACTACATGGTACATTACGCCGCTGTTGCCGCCTTTATCTATTTTCCACTCCCATTTTAATTCAAAGTTTTCGTAAGTGGCATCGCTCGCAATGTCGCCACCATGCGCATCTGCAGCGGCACCCAGGCAAACTAGTGCGCCATTTTCAATATCCCAGTTTGTTACGGTGCCGGTTTTATTGTAACCATGCCAGCCAGCTAGGCTTTTGCCATCAAAAAGGCTTATCCATTTTTTGTTGTTAAGGGTTTCTTTATTGCTTTTTACCATAAAAGAAACACAGATAATGATCCATAAAATGGCGCCTGTTTTTAGGAGGTATTTTTTCATGCTAGATTGATTTTATTTTTTAATTAATTGCATTGTTTCGGGGTTCCATAACATGGCCATATCCTGGTTGTAGCTATCGTTGCATAGTAATGCCGGCGCGGCTGCACGGTAAGCAAATGTTGCATCTTCTACTATTTTGCTTCCTGTTTTAATGGCCGTAAAAAAGTTGACAAAATGGTCGTAAGGCCCACCGAGATAATCTTTTTCTGCGGCGAAAGTGTATTCTTCCGGAGCCAATATCCTTTTACGCTCAGATACCGGTGTGCCAGCCCTTTTCATCTGTTCGATAAAAAATGGATCGTCGGAGGCAATTTCTTTGTTACGCTTTAATGTAACACTATCCCAGGTTACATCCATCGAGCCTTCGCTGCCTACCAGTTTTAAGTAAGTGGTGCCGCTGGTACCATCTACAAAATTGCAACGCAATGAAAGGTTAAAAGGAGCGTGGGCGTCGCTTTGCGGATAATCGAAAGTGCCTAGCAAAACATCGGGTACTTCACGCCCATCTTTCCAATACCGTAAGCCACCGGCAGCATAAATTTTGTTTGGCCCCAGTGAACCAGTTATAAAATGCAGGCTCGAAAATAGATGTACGAAAAGGTCGCCAGCCATGCCAGTACCGTAATCTGTATAATTGCGCCATCGAAAAAAGCGCATTGCATCAAAAGCCCTTTTATTGGTGTTGCTAATGTAGGTTTCCCAATCCACTGTTTGTCCGGATGCATCCGCAGGTATGGGATATTGCCATGCACCGGTAGGCGAGTGGCGTGCCCAAAAACCTTCTGCATAATTCAATTGCCCTATGGCGCCATCCTTTAATAATTGCTTCGCTTTTTCGTTGCCTAAAGAAGATACGCCCTGGCTGCCTACCTGAAATATTTTACCGGTTTCTTTTTGTGCTTTAATAACTGCAGGGCCTTCTGTAATGGCGTGTACCATTGGCTTTTCGCAGTACACATGCTTGCCTGCACGCATGGCATCGATGGATATTTGCTGGTGCCAAAAATCAGGCACGGCTATTATCACCGCATCAATATCCTTACGGCTAAGTATCTCTTTATAATGACGGGTTAAAAACAGGTCGTTTCCCCATTTTGTTTTGGCATCTTTTAAGCGGCCATCATATAAATCGCATACGGCAACCAGTTTTATATTGGGCACTTTTAATGCGGTATTGGTATCCTGTGTACCCATGCCACCGGCACCAATTAGTGCAAGGTTTATATTATCGTTGGCGCTGTGCGGAGAGCGCTGCAGTTTTTCATAATAGCCTTTGTTACCCTCTGCCGCAAATACGTTAGCACCAACTGCTACCGCAGCCGAAGCCGTTGCCAGCTTTTTTAGAAAACCCCTGCGGGAATGATCCGAAATGTTTTTCATCAGATAAAAATTGTGATTTGAGTTAATAATAAATGAGCAAAAAGAAAAATAAATGTAAATTTTTGGAGGAGCTTGTAGATAGGAATATCAACTATAATTCTTTCACCTTAATATTTTTCCACCTTACTTTTATGCCGCCGCCTTCGTGTATCTGTAATGCTATAAAGCCTTCGCCTTTGCCAAAGGTGCTATCTTTTAAATACGCCATTTGGTGCCCGTTTAGCCAGCTTGTTATCTCATCGCCTTTTACTAAAATTTTCATGGTATTCCAATAGCCCATCTTTAGCCATTTCTCATCTTCGGGTTTTGGCTGTATTAGCCATCCGCGGCCGTAGCTTTCGTAAATACCGCCTGTGTGCATGTTCTCTGGCGCTACTTCTACCTGCCAGCCGCTAATTTTTGTGCCGTCAATGCCAGAGCGCACAAATACGCCGCTATTGCCATTAGCTTCTTGTTTGAATTGAAGGGAAAGTTCGAAATTTTTATAGGCTTTATCCGTGCTTAGGTAGCCATATTTTTTATCAGGGCCGCTTTCGCAAATTAGTTCGTGGCTGCTATCTACATACCATTTTTCGGTGCCGTTATTCTTCCAGCCAGTAAGGTCTTTGCCATTAAAAATGGGCTTAAAACTTTGTGCAGATAAGCCTGTGGAGAAAAAGGCAATACAATAAAATAATAACAATCGTTTCATCATGCAAAATATTTGTTGTAATAAATATGTAAGCGTAATCTAGTGGTGGCGAATTGAAATTGTTTCAATTTTTAAATGTAAGCATGTTTTTTTATAAAATGAAAAGTTACTTAATAATGGATAATTGAGTAATGGATAATTGATAATTAAAAGACAGTCCATTTTATAAGTTGTGTGCCTGTACTAATTCAATCACCTTGTAAATGAAAAAGATAATTAAGGATCCAAAATGGGATCCATGTACGTTTATAAAATAGCCTAAAATTGAGGAAGAGTACCAAATAGGTATTAGTACAAACGTGCGACGCCACCGCAGTTCAACAAAGCTGCTGTATTTGCCTGGATAACAAAAAAGCCAATTGGAAAACGAAAACTTATTATGGAACCTATTCGGGCGGTAGCTTTAAAGTAGGTTAAACGATATATTAAGGTTAACCATAAACAAAAAACCATAAACAAAAAACTACAATTTTTTTAGCCAGTTAATTTTTCTGCCCTATATTTGCATTGGCAAGTCTTATACGGCCAGCTCCTGTTGAACTCCCCCAGGACCGGAAGGTAGCAAGGGTAGATGGTTGAGCGGTGCGATGTAAGTAACTTGCCATTTTTATGCCCCTACTTTAAGGCTGTCGCCTAGTGCTGTTAAATTTTGTACTTCTTTTCGGTTTGTCTAAATTCTTCTTAATTTAATGTATCATTTATTTTACATTTGCAATACACAAAATATAAACGAAATGAAATTTTTTATAGACACGGCCAACCTGGCTCAGATTAAAGAGGCCAATGACCTTGGAATTTTAGACGGTGTTACCACCAACCCTACCTTAATGGCCAAAGAAGGCATCAAAGGCGTAGAAGCCGTTACCAACCATTACAAAGCTATTTGTGAATTGGTGGATGGCGATATAAGTGCTGAGGTTGTTTCTGTTGATTTTGACAGCATAATTGAAGAAGGCAAAAAGTTGCATGCGATACACCCGAACATTGTGGTTAAGGTACCCATGATTAAAGAAGGCGTAAAGGCAATTAAGTGGTTTACTGATAATGGTATCCGTACAAATTGTACATTGATATTTTCTGCCGGACAGGCGATATTGGCTGCAAAGGCAGGCGCAACTTATGTTTCACCTTTTATTGGCCGTATTGATGATACAGGTTGGGATGGTATGGAACTGATACATCAGCTTCGGAATATTTTTGATATCCAACAATACAAAACAGAAATTTTGGCTGCATCTATCCGTTACCCGAACCATATTATTAAGTGTGCAGAAGCTGGTGCGCATGTATGTACCTGCCCGTTAGATTCTATCCTTGGATTATTAAAACATCCGTTGACAGATAGCGGGCTTGCTAAATTTTTAGAAGATGCTAAGAAATTTGCATAACTATATTTAGCAAATTGAAAAATAAAAACGAAAAATCCCAATCATTTTGATTGGGATTTTTGTTGGCGCTATCAATGCTTTACTGTTTATTTTTTGATGGATGCTTGATTTCATCCAATATTTCAGCAGATGTTTTTAGCCTTTCATCATCGGGTTTTTGTTTGATGTAAATGTCGAATTCTTTATACAAGGAAGGATTGTTTTTAAGTACCACTTTTATAGATACTTTTTTGTCCTTGAAATCTTTATCTATCCATAAATTATTGCCCTTAAATTGCCCTGCAGATGCGGTGAAAGTTAGATGGGTGCTATCTAACGGCAGATACCTCCCATTGTGTAAAAGCCCATCTATGTTAATATAATTGTACGTGCCTCTCTTTAAGCTATCGGTGTACAGGTCAACATAAATGCTATCTATTTTTTGCGCTTTTGCAGTACTGGCAACGCCGATAAAAAGTAGCAATAAAATTTGTTTCATAGAATAAAGATGGACAATACCGTGCCAGCTTAGTTTAATGGGTGCGTAAATTAATTTAGTTGGAAATACCTACTTTTTGATGAACGTATTCATTTGCCGTAATTTCCCTTAGCATAAACATAGCAAGGTCGCCTGCATTGATGCGGTACTTATTTTTGGTTGGCGGGTAATCTGCATTGGTGGTGTAAATACCGGTAACTGCGGCATCAATAATATCTGGCGGACAAACAAAAGACCAGTTTAGCGTAGACGCTTGTAAAAAATTATAAGCCTTCAAATGTTCCAGGCAGACAGAAATATTTTCCGGCGGAAACTCAGGCGTATCCATTATCAGCGTGGTTTCATCTGCCTTTAATAACCCTATGCCGCCCACACCAATAATACGTTTTACATTTGCTTTTTCCATTTGCGCCACAATGTTTTTCATGCCTAATGAGCGGGTAACATCGGTACCGTCAGTGCCACCGTCTAAGGCAGATAATACGGCATCGCAGCCTTTGATGGCTTTGTGTACATCTTTCGCATCAAATAAGGCGCCTTGTATTACAGCTAATTCTTTGCTTTCCGGTAGGTTAGAAGTGAAAACGTTTCTTCCGTAAGCTTTTACATGATGCCCGTTATGCAATGCTTGTTTTACCAACTGCATGCCCACCAAACCGGTAGCGCCAAATATAATAAGGTTCATAAATTATTTTTGTTGAAGGTAATTTATAATGAGCAATATAGCTAAGCTGCAAATAAACTGCCTTTATCTATCAGTATTGATATTAGTAATCTCTTTTTTGAGATATTACTAAAAAAAGTTTTTTTAATAATAAAATGTGTTACATATTTGCATTCTGAAATGAAAATAAATAATACAAATACAAACAGCTGGTGGTGGCAATCATTTATTTGATGGTGTCGCTCTGCTATGTATGTATACAACTATATTAAGGCCCCGACACAGTGTGTTGGGGTTTTTTGTTTGTGGATAGGGTAAGCGATCATAAATAAACTTGCGAAAATATAACATGCTTAATTCAATAAGATAAGGGTTATGAAAAAGATAAAGATTGAAACTACGTATAAAAAAATGTTAGCTGATGTGTATACGCCGGTCGGTATTTATTTGCGATTGAGGGATAGGTTCCGCGATACGATTTTGCTGGAGAGCAGTGACTTTCACGCAGGTGAAAACAGCTATACTTTTATCGGTATTAATGCTATTGCAGGTATTGAAATCAGCAACACCGCTGTGCTGGAATTTAAACTACCGGGACAGCCTCAGGAAAAAATCGCTATTGCAAACCCGACAGATGTTCCTCAACTATTGTGGGATTTTATGCAACGCTTTGAAATAGAAACTCCGGCGGCAAAGCCCATCAGTGTTGCGCAAGGATTATTTGGTTACAGCACGTATGATGCGGTTCAGTTTTTTGATTCTATAACGCTTAATAAAAAGAAGAACGCTGCAATACCGGATGGTAGCGGGTTTTCAGCAGCAGAAATTCCGCTGATGCGCTATCGCTTGTATCAATATGTAATTGCCATCAACCATTTTAAAGATGAATTATTTATTTGCGAAAATGCCATTGAAGGTATTCAGAGCGAGGTGGAACTGGTAGAGAGTTTGATTCGCAGCAAAGACGTACCAACTTTCCCCTTTAAAGCCAAGGGGGAGGAAAGCTCCAATCAAACAGATGAGCACTACATGGATGTGGTGAAAAAAGGAATCGCCAGTTGTCACCGCGGAGATGTTTTTCAGATTGTATTGAGCAGAAGATTTGAGCAGTCATTTACCGGCGATGAGTTCAATGTATACCGTGCCTTACGCAGTATAAATCCAAGCCCGTATTTATTTTA
>JANXVN010000244.1 GCA_025351645.1 Ferruginibacter sp. | reverse complement strand
GATTGCCCCCTTTTTTTTGCCAAATCGTTTAAGGAAGTTATTTGAGCTAACACTTGCGGCGTAATAGCGCTTGCCTGTAATGCGCCGTGGGCCTTGCCTGCACGTGATTGTTCCGGAATACTTCCCTGCAGGTATTTATCTGTAAGCAAACCTTGCGCCAACGGCGAAAAAGGTATGCAGCCAATGCCATTTTCTTCCAGTAATTCCATTAGCCCATCTTCTGCCCATCTTTCAAAAAGAGAATATTTTGGCTGGTGGATAAGGCAAGGCGTACCCAAATTTTTTAAGATGGCGATAGCTTGCTTAGCTTCCTGTTGCCGATAATTGGATAGGCCGATATACAATGCTTTACCACTTTTTACAATATCATGCAAAGCCTGCATTGTTTCTTCCAAAGGCGTATTGGGGTCTGGCCGATGGCTGTAAAAAATATCTACATAATCCAATTGCATGCGTTGCAAGCTTTGGTTAAGGCTGGCAACCAAATATTTTCTGGAGCCCCAATCGCCATAAGGGCCAAGCCACATGGTATAACCGGCCTTAGTGGAAATAACTAATTCATCCCGGAGGTAACCGGTAAAATCTTTTTTTAAGATGGCACCAAAATTTTCTTCTGCGGAGCCTGGTGGCGGGCCATAATTATTTGCAAGGTCAATGTGCGTTATGCCATTATCAAAAGCAGTGCGGATTATTTCCCGGCCGGTTTCAAAAACATCTACGCCGCCGAAATTGTGCCATAGCCCCAGCGATAATGCAGGCAGTAAAAGCCCACTGTTGCCGCAACGGTTATAAAGCATCGTATCATATCTCGTTGCAGAAGGAATGTAACTCATAGTGATTGTATTTTATTGTAATTGTGATTGTAAAGCTTCTATTGCATTGGCCACGTACACTAAGGGTGCATTCCAGTTAATGGCAATTTCGTTGCTGGCATAGGCGCAATCATCATCGGTGTAGGCTGTTTCTGTTTCTGTATTGGCGTAAAAACATTTATCCTGCCTGCCAGGGTTTGGGCCGCCAACAAGCAAGCCAGGTATGGGTTCTATAATACCATCAGCAACAGACGGCCGATGGTGCGGGTGCATAGAAGGCCTGCTGCCAAAGCCCGTTATAAAGCAATATCCAGTAGCATTTTGCCCTAGCACATAGCTGATGTTACTAACTGCCGGCGACAAGTATTTTTTATTTTTTGTGAGAAGATAAGCATTGACAAGCAAGGCGCTTTGGTTCATCGCAACGCTATTGCTGCCCCAGGCAAAATCATTTTCGCTTTGCCCGAAAATAGTTGCAAACGCCTTGTTGCCGCCATTAGCAAGCAGCCCATCTGCAAGGCTAATTATTTTTTTTGAGATGATGGCTACGCTAGCATTTGCAGCAACCGGCAATTGTTTTTTAAACCGTAGCAGCGTATAACAACCTAGTAAATTAACATTTGCCCAGCTTGGCAAAGTAATTTGGTTAAGTTGTATTTTTTTTATTGTGGCAAGATAAACAGTGTCATTTGTGCTGGCGAGCAACTCTGCCGCTGCCCAAAAAAATTCATCTGTAAAATTTTTATCGCCATAGCCACCGGTTATTATTTGAGGCAGGAAATGCTTATTCATTTCATCCTGATCATAAATAAGTGCAGGGTTTTTTGTTGCCCATTGCCAGGCTAGTTTGGCAGCCGATAAACAACTATCTGAAAGCCCCGGCAACTGCTTGGGAAATTTTTTACAGATGCGGCTTGCCTGCGCCATTACGGCTGCAAAATCGAGCGTAGCTGCAGTGCCTTTTTGTACAACATACCTTTTTTGTATTGCTGCATCAGGCATTACCATCGCATCAAATTTTGCATTAGTACATTTGTTGTAAACGCCGCCCTCTTCTTTATCCTGCATAGTAAGCATCCAGCGCAGGTTATACAAACTTTCATTCAAAATATCAGGGATGCCATTGTTGCTTTCGGGTATATTTGTTTGAAGCGTATCAAAATAAGCAGGAAAATCTTCATAAGCACTCAGCAGCGTACCCATAGTTATGCCAGAGTTTACAATGTATTTATTATAATCGCCGGCATCGTACCATCCGCCTGGTGAAGCAATAATAGTGTTTGCTGCATGCATTGCCGTAGCTGCAGAAGGATGTATTAAAACCGACGTATCTGGATGGCCTTCTTTTCTTGCCCAAATACCGGCATATTGTTGCAGTAAAGGCATAGAAGCCCGCTGGTAATAAAAAGCTTTTATAGATGCTTTGGCTACGGGATAATAAATATTTTTATGTACACTGAATGGGTACGAATAACCAATAACTGGCACGTACAAAACATAACTGCCAGCTTTTTTAAGACGGGTAAAATCAGCTGTTTTTGTAAGGGCAGATGAAAACCGCGACTGGGTGCTGTTATCTAAATTTCCGCTATAAAAAGTATCTTTTTTATTGGCAGATAAAATATAGAATTTACTGGCCGCAGGTGCATTGATGATGATAGCCGTTTTTGTTGCCGCACCATAAAAGCCTACCTGGTTTAAAGCTATTTGTTTGGAGGGCGCTTGCGCATTTAGCTGCAAAGCAATGCCTGCCAATACCATTATAAAAAAGCTGCGTAAATAAAGCATAGTTGTTTAAAATAAGAAGGGGAAGTATCTGCATTGGCTTCAAGAAAACCTGCTTGTAAATATAAATGATAATATGTTGATAGCTGAATGATTTATATTTTTAAACCTGCTGGCCGTGCTATAAAAAAATGGTTGTGCAGCAATACCACACAACCATTTTTTAAAATTATTTAGAAAAAACTATTTTAACAAGTTCTTTTTCATGTAATCAGCACTTGTTTTTATGCAGTCGAAAACAGGCCTTCTGTATTGTTCCTGTTCTACAAATGAATAATCCAGCCCGGCTAATTTTTGGTCTTTATAAATAGATTTCCAATCAATCACGCCTTTGCCAACTTCGCAAGTTTGCCCTTTGGGAGCACCGGCTGCTGAGGCTTCCATATCTTTTATATGCCACATGGCAAATCTACCTGGATATTTTGTAAACCAATCCTTGGGTGTTTGCCCGGCATTTTCTACCCAGTATAAGTCCATTTCAAACTTTACCAGCTTGGGGTCAGTATTGTCCAGCAAAATCTCGTAAAAGGTTTTGCCATCGGCTGTTTTATTAAATTCAAAATTATGGTTGTGGTAAGCTGTTGTTAAACCTGCGGCTTTGCTTAATTCGCCCCCTTTATTTAAACGTTCTGCAATAAGCTTAAAGCTATCTTCCGTACGGTGGGTTTCTTCAACCCAAGGTATGGTTACATATTTGTGCTGCATTATGGCAGCATCTTCCAACAGGTATTTCCAGCTATCCCAATTGTAATCTTTATCGTATAAAAAATCGGTAAGCCCGTAATGCCCGCTTACAGTTTTTAAGTTATTCTCCTTTAACAGGCCTGCCATTTGTTTTACAGTATTGCCAAAAAATTCACGTTTGCTGTAGCCATACATTTCTATGTTGGTATATCCAGCAGCAGAAATTTGCTGCAGGGTATTTTTAAGGTCCTTTATTTCGTTCCTTACAGTGTACAATTGTAAGCCAAGGTCTTTGTGGGCTTTAAATAATTCTGATTTGTCCATCATCAGCGCGCCGGCTAAAATAGAGCTTTGCTGAAGAAATGTTCTGCGGGTAACCATAGTCGTTATTTTATATTTTTAAAGATTATTTGCAAGATTATAATTGAATCCATTTGCTTAACAAAGCATTAAAATTGATGCTTTTAAAGCTGCTACTAGTGGCAAGATCCCTAAAAAAAGTCAGTAAAATGAAGCCTCCCAGCCCTCCAAAGGAGGGTTCCACACTCTGTTAGTATTAAAAGCCCTTCAAATCATTTTACTTCAAGAATCCTCTTTTGAAGGGCAGGGAGGCTGTATTACTTTACCCAGCCATTATTTTGCATCCAGTTTTTACAACGCTCCATCCAGGATTCATTTTTATTTTTTTGCTTCATGCCAAAGCCGTGGCCTCCGGTTTCGTAAATATGCATTTCGGCTGGCACACCATTTTTTACCAATGCTAAATAAAAGGCAATGCTGTTCTGCACTTTTACAGCTTCATCGTCGCTTGCGTGTACTAAAAAAGTGGGCGATGTGTTGTGGGTAATTTGTAGCTCGTTCGAATACTCGATTATTTTTTCAGGCGAAGGGTTTTTACCAATCAACTGGTTACGAGAACCCATGTGCGCAAGGCTATCTGTAAAACTAATTACCGGATAAATGAGCAGCATAAAATTAGGGCGCAGGCTGGTTTTGCTGGTGTTGGCAATTACCGGCTTATTAAAATGCGTACCTTCTGTAGCTGCCAAATGCCCACCGGCAGAAAAGCCCATGATGCCAATTTTATCTGGATTGATATTGTATTGCTTTGCAGATTCCCTTACTATTTTAATGGCTTGTTGCGCATCCTGCAAGGGGCCGATAGATGGGTCAACCATTGTTTCGGGGTTTGGGATGCGGTATTTTAATACAAATGCAGCAATGCCCATATCGTTGAACTTTTTAGCCACATCAGTACCTTCATAATCAAAAGCCACAACAGAATAGCCACCGCCAGGGCAAATAACCACCGCTGTACCATTTGCTTTTTCTTTTGGCGGAAGAAAAACCGTTAGCGTTGGTTTTGTTATTTTACTAATAAGGATTATTCCATTATTTTCTGTAACCTCTTCAGCACCTTTTACAGGCTTGCTGTTAGGGATACTGTCTTTATACAGCGGTAATATTGTTTGCGACATCATTAGCAATGGCGTGAAATAAAAAAGTACAAATAAGGGGGCAATTTTCATTTTATCAAATTACTAAAATGACAACTGCTTAATAAAAGCACGCTCTTATTAAGTCAGTCTTAAAATTAATGGTTACTAATTTAGAACTATGTAGCCCAGGCCTTGTCGCCCTTTTTGTATGGATAAGCACCATCAAATTTGCCCGGTACCGCAATGTAGCGCAAAGCTTGTGTGGCGCCTTCTTTTGATGTAAAATAACCAAACAAGGTAAGCTGTTTCATCATGGTGAAATAATGGTTGGGGTCAGTGTCTTTTTTAGTTTTTTGATATTCTTTCGCTTCTTTATCCAATGTGGTAAGCAATGTGGTGCGTTGTTCTGGCGTAGCTTCTAAAAAAGATTTGCCGTTTGCTTTTTTACTGGCTGCATCAAGCTTGCCAATACCTTCATGAAATATTTTTTGATCCTTATCTTCATAAGTATCATTCACCATTACTACCATCAACTGACCAACTTTAGCCGCTTTTGCTCCGGGTGTTTTTGTTGCTGGCAAAATTGTTTCTGCAACTTCATCTAAAAAAGCAGTGTCTGCTTCTCCAAATTTATCGCCGCCAACCATTGGGCCGGTTTTGCAACTAGTTAGCAATTCACCGCCAATGAATACGCCACCGGTTAATGCCGCAATCATTTTTAATAACTCTCTTCTTTCCATATTGATAGTTTTTGTATGCTTATTATAAATTTCCTTTTTTTAATTCATTTACTGCAAAGTCTACTGCCCTTGCTGTTAAAGCCATATAAGTAAGCGATGGGTTTTGGCAGGCAGATGATACCATGCAGGCGCCATCTGTTACAAACACATTCTTACAATCCCATACCTGGTTGTATTTATTTAACACCGATGTCTTAGGGTCGTTGCCCATCCTTGCGGTACCCATTTCGTGTATGCCGTGGCCCATTGCGTGGCCAGTATCATGCGTGGTGACATTTTTTACGCCAGCAGCTTCAAACATGGCTACAAGGTCGCTCACCATATCTTTGCGCATCTTTTTTTCATTATCTTTTAGCTCGGCATCCATGCTTAATACAGGCAGGCCCCACTTATCTTTTACTGTTTTATCAAGCGTTATTTTATTTTCATGATAAGGTAAAATTTCACCAAATGCGGTGGCGCCGATAGTCCAGCTGCCGGGCTCTGTAATGGCTTCTTTAAAATTAGCGCCAATATTTAGTTCTGCTATTTCCCTGCTCCAGCCTTGCCGGGATGCGGAACCCTGGTAACCGTAACCACGCAGGTAATCTCTTTTATCGCCATACAAATTGGCAAACCTGGTTATGTAAAACCCGTTTGCCCTGCGCCCATAGGTTGTTTCATTTTCGTAGCCATCTACTTTGCCGGATGCGCCGAGGTTATAATGATGGTCCATGATATTATGGCCTAGCTCGCCACTGCTGCTGCCTAAGCCTTCTTTCCAAACATCGGTGGCGGAGTTCATTAAAACCCAGGCAGAGTTTAGCGTTGAGGCATTCAGGAAAACAATCTTGCTATAAAATTCATAGGTCTTATTTGTTTCCGCATCCAATACTTCCACCCCTTTTGCTTTTTGTGTATCCTTATCGTAAATAATTTTTGTTACGATAGAAAAAGGCCGGACCGTTAGATTATTAGTTGCTTGTGCAGCAGGCAGGGTAGATGATTGGGTACTAAAATATCCGCCAAACGGGCAACCTTCCCAGCAACGGTTGCGAAACTGGCATTGAGTACGCCCAGGGATGGGCGCTGTCAAATTTGCCGTGCGCCCAATAATCATACTGCGGTTTTTAAACTGCGCTTTAATCCTTGCGGCAACATCTTTTTCAACTATGTTTAAATCCATCGGTGGCAAAAAATGGCCATCGGGCAAATGTTCCAAGCCTTCCATCGAACCACTGATACCGGCAAATTTTTCAACATAATCATACCATGGCGCAAGGTCTTTATACCGTATGGGCCAATCAATGGCAATGCCATCTTTAGCATTGGCATCAAAATCAAAATCGCTCCACCGGTAGCTTTGCCTACCCCACAAAATAGAGCGGCCACCCATTTGGTAACTGCGCCACCAGGTAAAAGGCTTTACTTCCGTGTACGGGCAATCCTTTTCATTTGCCCAGCTATCCATTACTGCTTCGCCGGCTGCCCATCCACGATGTATTACCGGGTAATCTTTCTTTTGCTGCTCAGTGGTATGCCCACGGTGCTCAAAATCCCATGGGTCTTTATTGGCCGTTTTATAATCTTTTATATGTTCATGCGGTTTGCCACGTTCCAGCATCAATACTTTTAAGCCTTTTTCTGTAAGCTCCTTAGCTGCCCAGCCGCCGCTAATGCCCGAGCCTACAACTATTGCATCGTAAGTGTTTTGTATAACTGCTTTGTTATTTATTTGCGTTGAATCGCCGGGCATATTTTTAATTTATTAAGAGCTGAATCCAATGCGGTTAATTTAATAGCTTTCCCGTTTTACCTCACCCCAGTCCCACTCCAAGGGGAGAGGGGAGTTTGGCTCCTGCGGGTAGAAGTAGCTTATTTAACGGCATTGGTGTTGAATAACTGATTAAAGGTTTCCCTTTTTTAATTCGCTTACCGCATAGTCTGCTGCCCTTGCAGTAAAAGCCATGTAAGTGAGCGATGGGTTTACGCAAGAAGCGGAAGTCATAAAAGAACCATCCGTTACAAAAACATTTGGCGCATCCCACATTTGGTTATGGCTGTTTAGTACAGATGTTTTTGCATCCCTACCCATACGTGCAGAGCCCATTTCGTGTATGCCCCTGCCGAGGGTACCGTCGCCATCACGCCCCTTTACATTTTTAACGCCTGCTGCTTCCAGCATTTCAATTGCATCGGCAAGCATGTCTTTGCGCATCTTTTTTTCATTGTCTTTGTACTCAATATCCATCGATAAAACATTTAAGCCCCACTTATCCTTTTTAGTTTTATCAAGCGTTACAAAGTTTTCATGGTAAGGTAGCGTCTCTCCAAAACCACCAATACCCATCGTCCAGCTGCCTGGCTCAGACAATGCGTCTTTAAAGCCTGCACCAATGGAAATTTCTTCTGCAGAGCGGCTATAACCTTCTCTTGTACCGCCTCCCTGGTAACCAAAGCCACGCAGGTAATTGCGTTTATCCCCAAATAAATTTTGGTAACGTGGTATGTAGATACCGTTGGCACGGCGGCCGAAAGTATATTTGTCTTCGTATCCTTCTACCTCGCCACCTGCGCCTACGCCTAAATGATGGTCCATGATGTTATGGCCTAACTCGCCGCTGCTGCTGCCTAAGCCGCCTTGCCAAACATCGGTTGCCGAGTTCATTAATACCCATGCGCTGTTTAGGGTAGATGCATTAAGGAAAATTATTTTTGCATTGTAAGTATAGGTTTTGTTGTCTTCACCATCCAAAACTTCTACGCCCGTTGCACGTTTTTTATCTTTATCGTATAAAATTTTAGTAACAATGCTCCATGGGCGAACGGTAAGGTTGCCTGTTTTTCTGGCTGCCGGCAATGTAGAGGACTGCGTGCTGAAATAGGCGCCGAACGGGCATCCCAGCCAGCATTTATTCCTGTACTGGCAGTTGGTCCTTTCCTGCAAAGGCTCTGTAATATTAGCAGTGCGGCCGATGATCATCGAGCGTTTGCCTTTATAATGTTCCTTTATCCTTGCGGCCACATCTTTTTCAACAATTGTCATATCCATAGCTGGCATAAATTGTCCGTCTGGTAGTTGGGCCAGGCCATCACGGGAGCCGCTTATACCTGCAAATTTTTCAACATAATCGTACCACGGAGCTATTTCATTATAACGCACAGGCCAATCTATAGCAATGCCATCTTTTGCATTGGCATCAAAATCAAAATCGCTTAAACGGTAACTTTGCCTGCCCCACATCAACGAACGGCCCCCCATGTGGTAACCGCGGAACCAATCAAAACGTTTCACTTCCGTATAAGGGGATTCAGAATCTTTTACCCAATAATCAAGGTTGGTTTCGTTTAACGGATAATCCCTTTTCAGTACCGGATATTCTTTAATCATTTCCTGCGTACGCTTGCCCCTGTGCGGATAATCCCAGGCTTCTTTATTGGCGTTTACATAATCTTTTATGTGCTCAATATCACGGCCACGTTCCAGCATTAAAACCTTTAATCCTTTTTCAGTCAATTCTTTTGCGGCCCAGCCTCCACTGATGCCTGAACCTACTACAATGGCATCGTACGTATTTTGCGTAACGGCCTTGTTATTGATGTGTGTTGAATCTTGCGGCATATTTCTTTTTATTTTTTAGTATTATTTTAAGTAAGATAATTGGCTTTTAAGTAAGCTATTGGCAATATTTTTAATTTTAAAGATGATTAGGAAACTTACACATCACATACTTCGATGGCCGATTTTAAGGCTGCTACTTTGTCTTTAGTTTCTTTGGCTGTAGGGATAAATTCCTGCGCAACGTAGTCTTTAAAGCCGGTGGCTAAAATGGCGTTCATAATTGCGGGATAATTCAGTTCTTGTTTTTCATCCAGCTCGTGCCTGCCGGGTACGCCAGCGGTATGGTAGTGGCCAAGATATTGATGGTTATCTTTTATCGTGCGGATAACATCGCCTTCATCAATTTGCATGTGGTAGATATCATACAGCAATTTAAAGTTTTCTGATCCGGTGCGTTTGCACAATTCAACTCCCCAATTTGTTTTGTCGCACATGTAATCTTTATGGTCAATCTTGCTATTTAGCAATTCCATTTGTAGTGTGATGCCATTTTTTTCTGCCAGCGGCAAAATTTTCTGCAGCCCTTCTGCGCAATTTTTTAGCCCTGTTTCATCATCCATCCCATTGCGGCTTCCACTAAAGCAAATTAAATTTTTATAGCCAGCCTTGGCCATTAACGGTATCACTTCCAAATAACTTTTTATTAGTGGCTCATGATAAGCTTTGTTATTAAAGCCATTGGTAAGGCTAACCGGGCCGTCGATATAGCACATAGAACTGTATAGCCCATACTTTTGTATCATCGGCCAATCTTTGGGGCCTAATAGGTCGATAGCACCAAAGCCAATCTCTTTAACTGCCTGGCATAATTCTTCCAGCGGTATAAAGTTGAAGCACCACTGGCATACAGAATGGTTAATATTTCCTTTTAATTTCACAGTAGTTTCTTTTTTGTTTTCAACTGCAAATGCAGGTAACAGGGAAGATGCACCAATTGCGGCAGAGCTTGCGAGGAGTTTTTTTATAAGTGCCCTTCTATTTTGTTTAGTTGCCATTATTATTTTTTAAAGTTGATAAGATTCTGCGGCAACAGTAGTTGGCTGCAATACCGTCTTTTTCCTTGACCGCATATAAATGAACAACCCTATAAAAGCAGCGATTAAAATAATGGGGATAATTAACGTAGCATTGATGATTTGCGGGCCGGCTAATTTTTTAGCTTCATTATAAAAATTAGCCATTTGCGAACCAGCCGGCGCTGTAGCATAATCCGTAACACTCGCTCCAACGGGAAGTTTAGCTACTACTTGATTATCATAATAACCACCCATTATAATTGTATATAAAGAAACAGCAAGCATGCCTGCACCACCCATTAAGTTCAACCCTACTGCGCCTGTCCGGGGCAGGTTTTCTGCAACAAAACCAATCATGGTAGGCCAAAAATAACAAACGCCCATACCAAATACAATAGCACCAACAAACAGCATGCTGCCCGAAGAATGGCCAAATATGTAGAGGCCAATTGCTGCAAGAGTTGCTGATATTATAAGTACGCCTGTAGGAGAGAATTTATGGACTACAGGCCCTGCAAAGGCACGGCCAACAACCATAATGCCCGTTTCAAGGGTTAATAATAGTAGTGCGTTGTCGGTTACATTTTTCAAAAGTACATCTATCCATTGGCCCGTAAACAATTCTGTGATGGCAGTACCAAACATTAGAATAATCATTAAGCCAAATAATGGGTTAAATAATGCTCTATACATTTGTGACGTGGATACGCCGCTTGAAACTCTTTCTGTAGGAGGAAAATCTAATTTACTAAAAAGGAAGCCATATAAAAATGTAGGTATCAGCATCAGGCCAACCTGCAGCTGCCAATTTACCCCAAGTTTGCTAAGAAAAAATACAATCAATGTACCTAAAAATATGCCACCGGGAAACCATAGATGAAAGTGGTTAAGCTTAGTTGTTTTATTTGTCGGGAATAAGGCAGTTACTAATGGGTTACAAGCTGCTTCAATAGTGCCATTGGCAATGCCTATTAATAGTGTAGAAAAAAATAAGGTCCAATAGCCAGTCGCAAAAATAGTGAGCAAGATACCGGCTAAATGAAATATAAATGCCATCAGCAAGAGCTTTTTCATGCCAACAATGTCCACTATGAAACCACCGATAATAACAGCAAGCGGAAACCCCCAGAAAGCTGTTGCGGCTATAGTTCCCAACTGCGATGCTGTTAGGTTAAATTGAGTTCCCTGTACGCTTAATACACCAGCCCTTATTCCGAAAGAGAGTGAGGTAACAAGTAATCCGAGGCAACTGGCTACAAATAATTTATTCCGTTGGATACTGGCAGGCATAATCGTTATGTTTTTAGGCAATGAAACCTCAAGTTAAGAATTTATATAAATAAAACGTCCAATTGACAATAAAATAATTGAGAATTATATGACAAGATGTATTTAAAATAAACTAATGCACTATTTTTAAAGGCGGTAATAAAAAATATCCGGTGCTTTAATTAAACTGGCAATGGTTTTCAATTTTTTATAAGATTGCCCCCTTTATTTTTAATTTGCTTTTTATGATAATCTGTTAAAATAAATTTGATAATTTTAGCCTGCAAAAAATTCGATGCTGCTGAAGGTGTTAATGAGCATAACTTTTTTAATCCCGTCACTAACGAACGCTGCAACAAATCAACCACTTAATAAAATAACTATGGACAGAAAATTACGGATGGGCATGATCGGCGGTGGCAAAGACGCCTTTATTGGTGCTATACATCGCCTTGCTTCAAATATGGATGGCTTAGTTGAATTGGCAGCGGGCGCACTTAGCATAAACCCCGAAATTGCCATTGAAAGTGGCAAAATGCTTTTTTTGCCAGAAAACCGTACTTACCTTACTTACCAGGAATTAATAAAAAAAGAAAGCGCGCTACCTGCAAATGAACGGATTGATTTTGTTACAATTGTAACCCCAAACTTTGCGCATTTTGCACCGGCAATGATGGCGCTGGACCATGGCTTTAATGTAGTGATAGAAAAACCAATTGCCTTTACATTAGATGAAGCAAGGCAATTAAAAGCCAAGGTGGCCGAAACAGGGCTTATACTTTGCCTTACACATACATACTCTGGTTACCCCATGGTAAAGCAGGCCCGCGCTATGTGTGCAGATAATGTTTTGGGTAAGATTAGGAAGGTATGGGTAGAATATCCGCAAGGCTGGTTAAGCAAGCTTAGCGAAAGGGAAGGCAATGCCCAGGCAGCCTGGCGTACCGACCCGAGTAAAAGTGGCAAAAGCGGCGCCATGGGCGATATCGGTACGCATGCAGCCCATTTGGCAGAGTACATAACTGGCTTACAAATAACTCAATTGTGCGCAGACCTTAATATTTTAGTAGATGGCAGGGCCCTGGATGATGATGGCAATGTGCTGTTAAAATTTAGCAACGGCGCTGCTGGTGTATTGATGGCTTCGCAGGTTGCGGCAGGTGAAGAGAATGCTTTAAAAATTAGGGTGTACGGTGAAAAAGGGGGCATTGAATGGGCACAGCATGAGCCTAATACGTTGCTTGTAAAATGGCTTGACCAGCCTGCACAGATTTTAAGGGCGGGCGCTAATTATACCGGTGTATTATCCAGCTATGCAACTAATAGCTGCCGCACGCCAGGTGGGCACCCAGAAGGTTATTTAGAAGCTTTCGCAAATATTTACAGAAATTTTGCACAAACATTGGGCGCTAAAATAGATGGCACAACACCCTCTAAAGAAGCCCTTGATTTTCCTGGTGTGGAAGATGGCATTCGTGGTATGGCTTTTATAGATAATGTGGTAGCGTCTTCTCAGTCGGATAAAAAATGGTTTGAGCATAAGGTGTAAAGCCTCCCTGCCCTCCAAAGGAGGGTTCTGGAGAAGGCTGATTTGAAGAATATTAGAAGTGCGGCAGAGACGGCACTCAAGATTTTGGAAATTACCAGCAAAGCAGCAGAGTCAGGAACCCTCCTTTGGAGGGCTGGGAGACTATATTTTGATAAAATAAATAACCTAATTATATGACTACACTTAAAGGGCCGGGTATTTTTTTAGCTCAGTTTATGGGCGATGAGCCGCCATTCAATACGCTACAAGGTATTTGTACATGGGCTAAAAGTATTGGTTTTGTCGGCGTGCAGATACCGAGCTGGGATAGCCGCCTGATAGACTTGCAAAAAGCAGCCGAAAGCAAAGATTACTGCGATGAGATAAAAGGCATCGTAAATGGTTGCGGTATGGAAATTACCGAATTATCTACGCACCTGCAAGGCCAGCTAGTGGCAGTTAACCCTGCATACGATGCCTTGTTTGATGGCTTTGCACCAGAGGCTTACCGCAATAACCCAACAGCACGGCAAGCATGGGCAGTGCAACAATTAAAGTATGCAGCCCTAGCGTCTAAAAACCTGGGGCTTATAGCCCACGCCACTTTTAGCGGGGCTTTATTATGGCATACGGTTTATCCATGGCCACAGCGCCCTGCAGGCTTGGTAGAAACCGGCTTTACAGAATTGGCAAAAAGATGGCTGCCAATCCTAAACCATTTTGATGAGCAGGGTGTTGACCTTTGTTACGAAATACACCCTGGCGAAGACTTACACGATGGCGTGAGTTATGAAATGTTCCTGGAAAAAGTGAACAACCATCCAAGGGCTTGCTTGCTTTACGACCCATCACATTTTATACTACAGTGCCTGGATTACCTGGCCTATATTGACCATTACCATGAGCGTATAAAAATGTTCCATGTAAAAGATGCGGAGTTTAACCCTACAGGGAAACAAGGCGTTTATGGCGGTTACCAAAACTGGATCGACAGGGCTGGCCGTTTCCGCTCGCTGGGTGATGGGCAGGTAAATTTTAAAGCCATTTTTAGTAAAATGGCCGCCTACGATTATAAAGGCTGGGCTGTGATGGAATGGGAATGCGCCATCAAAAATTCTGAAGACGGCGCTAAGGAAGGTTCCATATTTATAAAGGACAACATCATCCGCGTAACAGAAAAAGCATTTGATGATTTTGCCAGCACCGGCAGCGATGAAAACTTTAACCGCAGGATATTAGGATTAGTACAGTAATTTAACACCATATTTAAAGCACAAATACATATTTACATGAAAAAGATAATCACCATTTTTGCATTGGCCACAGGTATTTACGCCTGCAACAGCGGCACAGATACCAAGCCTGGCGCAACTACCACCACCACCGCAGCTACAGAAACCGCAAAAGCCGATGTAACCAGCACGCCTGAATTTATGAAAGGGCTCGACCTTGTAAAAGGAAGCGATTGTGCTACCTGCCATAAGATTGACGAAAAAATTATTGGCCCGGCCTTTAGGGACATAGCTAACAAATACACTAATAACGAAGCTACCATTGATACGCTGGCCCATAAAATTATTAAAGGCGGTTCCGGCAACTGGGGCGCAATAGCAATGACCCCTCATAGCGGTTTATCTCTTGATGACGCAAAGGCTATGGCCAAATATGTTTTATTACTTAAAAACAATTAAAAATTTACACCATGAAATTTATCCCCATTAGCCTGGTTTTTCTATTTATGAATGGCTATCATCCCATCCAACCGAATGTTGTTAAAACAACCGTTGCTGTAGCCGAAAATACGCAAGCCAATAAAGATGGCTGGCAAGTATTATTTGATGGAAAAACAACCAAGGGATGGCATACCTATGGCAAAACTACAGTTGGCAATGCTTGGAAAATTGCAGATGGCGCTGTATATGTAGACCCTTCCATTAAAGAAGGCGGCGATTTAGTAACAGATAATGAGTATGAAAACTTTGACTTGAAACTGGAGTGGAAAATATCAAAAAATGGCAACAGCGGTATCATGATTTTTGTTAAAGAAGACGCTGCAAAATATAATGAAACCTATGTTACCGGCCCCGAAATTCAGGTGCTGGATAATGAAGGCCATCCAGATGGAAAGATAACCAAGCACCGTGCTGGCGATTTATACGATTTAATTAAAAGCTCCTCAGAACCAGTAAAGCCAGTAGGCAAATGGAACCAGGCTGAAATTATTGCAAATAAAGGAAAGCTTCAGATTTTTTTAAACGGCACCAACGTTGTAACTACCACCATGTGGGATGATAAGTGGAAGCAATTAATTGCCAACAGCAAATTTAAAGACATGCCTGATTTTGGAAAATTCAACAAGGGCAGGATTGCTTTACAAGACCATGGAAATACCGTTTGGTACCGTAACATAAAAATTAAAAAATTATAAATAACCACTACTATGCTTGCTAAACAATTAACTCGCAGTATTTTTTTATTGCTATGCCTTGCCGCAACTTTTTCTTTCACAGATAAACAGCCAAAAATGCCTTCCGCAAAAAAGCATAGCCTGCTTGTTTTTTCGAAAACAAATGGCTACCGGCACGAGAGTATTGAAGCTGGAATTGCAGCCATAAAGAAATTAGGCGCTGAAAATAATTTTGAGGTAGATGCCACAGAAGATTCATCTTACTTAACAGATGCGAATTTTAAAAAGTATAAAGCCATTGTGTTTTTAAGCACTACCGGTACTGTTTTAGGCAAAGAGCAGGAAGCTGCGTTGCAGAAATTTATACGCAGTGGCCATGGGCTTATAGGCATTCACGCAGCAACAGATTGCGAGTACGAATGGCCCTGGTACGTACAAATGATAGGTGGCAATTTTTTATCGCACCCACAGCAACAGGAGGCTAAATTAATTATTGTAGATAACACCAATATCTCAACAAAACATTTACCTGCTGAATGGGTAAGGAAAGATGAGTGGTACAATTTTAAAAATATGAACCCTGATGTTAAAGTGCTGATTAAGATTGATGAAACATCTTATACTGGTGGCAAAAATGGCGATAATCATCCTATGGCCTGGTACCATAGTTTTGATGGTGGCAGGGTATTTTATACTGAGCTTGGGCACACTATTGAATCGTACAGCGACCCTTTATATTTACAACATATATTGGGCGGCATAAAATACGTAATGGGCACAAAATAATTACCGGATAATTTAATTTTTAAGGGCAGCCGCTATGGCTGCCCTTTTTGTTTGGGTTACTACCGAATTTACCAGCAAACTATTTTTTCACAACATATTTTGTAAAGTTTTGTAATAGCATATATAAATTAATTTTAAATCAACAAAATAATAATCATGGAAAAATTTGCATTATTAGCAAGGGTAGAAGCGAAACCAGGCAAAGAAAATGAAGTAGAAGAATTTTTAAAAAGCGCCTTGCCGCTTGCACAAGAAGAAACATTGACCATAAAATGGTACGGGCTTAAAATTAGTGCTAACACCTTTGGCATATTTGATACATTCGAAACTGAAGATGGCAGAAAGGAACACCTGCAGGGAAAAATTGCGGCAGCCTTAATGGCTAATGCCGCTACATTACTGGCTAAAGACCCGGTAATAGAATTTGTAGACTTGATAGCTGTTAAATAACAGGCACAAAAAAAGGTAGCACAAATGGCTACCTTTTTTTATTAAAATACATTTCCTACAGTTCCCTTATCCAAATATTACGAAAACTAATCGGTTCGCTTTTATCGCCATGTGCCTGTAGCTTAACAGCAGAAGGGCCAATTTTTTTGTATTGAGGCGCACCTATGTAAGCCGTTTCGCCTTTTAACTCAAAATTATTTTGTACCAGTACACCATTATGGAGTGCGGTTACTTTAGCTGTTGACTTAACGGTGCCATCTTCATTAAATGTAGGCGCAGTCCATATTACATCATACGTTTGCCATTCGCCTGGTTTTTTGCAGGCATTTGCTAACGGTACAGATTGTTTGTAAATACTGGCTGTTTGCCCGTTTGTATACGTTTTATTATTGTAGCAGTCCAATATCTGCATTTCATAACCAGCATCGCCTTTGCCAGTGCTGGCTAAAAACACACCACTGTTTCCACGAGCCTGCCCTTCGCCAGTAATATTGCTTGGTATGCGCCACTCTAAATGCAACTGGTAATTTGTAAATAATTTTTTAGTCTGGATATTGCCTGTTCCTTTTTTAACGGTCAGTATATTTTTGCCCACTGTCCATGCCGCAGCTTTTGATGTATCTTCAGTAGATACCCATTCGTCTAAATTTTTACCATCAAACAATATTATCGCATCAGAAGGCGCATCACTTGTTACTTTGCCTGCGGTTACCACTTTTGGCACTGGCGTATATAATTCCGTAAGCTTTGGGTCGCCTTGCGCTAAAGCCGCTGTTGCCATAACAATTGAAGTTAATAAAAGGGAGATTTTTTTGGTGTTCATGGAAAACAATTTTATTGTAAAAAAATAAATTTAAAGAAGTACAAAGTAAATTATTTTTTTAGGATAAGGCGCATTGATTTTAAATTAACAAAGTAATAAGGTTATTATTTTTTTCAAGGCTTTTATTGTACCAGCCTTTAAAAATCAGAATAATCAGTGGGCCTTAAAAAGAAAATGTCGGCTTTAGAAACCGTATTTAAATATTCAGGCATTACCGAAATCCTCTTCCAAACGCTATCGTTACCAAAATTTTTCCAATGTTCATCGCGAGATATTTTGTTATCAAAAGTTGTCATGTACATCAGGTTAGGCATGTGGCTGCCGCTTAATACTTCCGCATAAAAAACAGCGTTAAATTGAAGGCGGTTAAACAAGCCAACCTCGCCACCATCATTAAACATTTTCACTTTTTGGCGGTACAATTTTTCTGTTGGGGCTTCATAGCTGCGTAGTTCGTAAACCCTTTCGGCAAGCGGTGCGGCAAGCGATGGCTTTTGCAGGTGCAGCATATCTTTAAAAGCTTTTAAAATAATATTTTCCATCCGAACATAGGGCGCATTATTATAGGCTGCAGTACCGTAAGCAGAGGTATCGTTTTTCAACAAAGTGCCCGCAGATAGCATATTAGCAAAGCTTTCAAACTTTTGCAGTGAAGCAAAAGGCACCAGCATATACATTTTCTTGTCGCTCGAAGTATCATTGTCTATTGAACTAAATACACCAATATTGCTTAAGCCATTTTTATGCAGCGCAGGCAAATAAACGTTTTTTAAATAGGCGCTTGTAGTAGCTAATTGTGCATCATTTTTAAAATGATAAATACTAAGCTGGTAATATTCCGGAGTGGCTGCCTGGTGATTTGTTGTAAAACTACTGCCCAGTATAAACAGTATGCAAAAGGATAAAAATAACACTAGAGAAAACTTTTTTTTCATACGAAGCAATTTGAGATTTTAAATTATTAGCGGGCTAAATATAACCCATAAAATTGAGACAGGATAGTTGCAGCCCGGTAAAATTTTAAAGTAGCAGGCTTTTATTATTTTACTTCCAGCTTTACTTCAATATTGCCTCTTGTGGCATTGCTGTAAGGGCATACCTCGTGCGCCTTATTTACCAATTCTTCTGCCTTAGCACGGTCAACGCCGGGCACATCTACAAGCAATTTTACCGCAAGCCCAAACTTGCCACCATCCAGTTGCAAAAGGTCTACTTCCGCAGTTACAATTGTTGTGCCTGCCGTTACTTTTTCCTGTCGTATAACGTGCATAAGCGCATTATCAAAACAGGCCGCATAACCGGCAGCAAATAGCATTTCAGGGTTTAAATGCCCATCTTCCGTACCACCCAGGCTTTTAGGCAAACGTACATCTGCATCCAATACATTATCGGCAGATGTTACATGCCCGTTACGCCCGCCGGTAGCCGTTACAGCGGTTGAATAAACTTTTTTCATTTGTTTTATTTATCGGTTAAAAAATTGGATTAAAAATACAAACCAATAAAAGTTGAAAAGGTTCATACTAATAAATTTCAATTGTTTGGCGTGCCCCAAGGCGAGGCGCCAAGGGGCCGGGCTATCCCCGTCCGTACCGGCGCGGGCGGGCACTGCAATCTTTTTTGCGGCGGCCGACAAAAAAGGATTTCCCCGTCCGAACGGGTTCATCCGGGCGGGCGTTGCTATCCCTCACGCTCCGTTTGAATAGTTCGTTGTAACAGTTACAGTTATGTGCTTATAAGTAAAACCGCTTTTGTATTTTACAAAAAAAAACCGTGGAAATTATCTTTTTAAAAAGAATTTGTTTACAATTCCGCTAAGCATACCTTCATAAAAATAATTTTTTGAACCTATCCGAAGACAAAATTATAAGCCTTGCCCCCGATGAATCTTCTAAAAAAGCAGGTAAAGATTTAGCTAACCCAGCCAAATAGGTTAGTAAAGGTGCCAACGCACAGGGTCTTTGGGGCGAAGCACAGGGAAGTGGCAGCAAGCCCTACCAAACGCAGGTTAGCCTTACCGATATTGCTTTTAAATGTAGTTGCCCCAGCAGAAAATTTCCTTGCAAGCATGGGCTTGGGCTACTGCTTTTTTATTCGCGCCAGCAAAATGATTTTACTACAACCCAGCCACCAGCATGGGTAACTGAATGGCTAAATAAACGCACAGAAAAAGACGAAAAAAAGTTGCCAAAATAGATAAGCCCGTTGATGAAGCCGCACAAGCAAAGCGCCTGCAGGCAAGGCAGCAAAAAGTTGCCGATGGCATGGACGAATTGCGTTTATGGATAAAAGACATTGTACGCAACGGCATTTTAAACATACCCGATAAAGGGTTTAGCTATTTTGAAAATATGGCCAAGCGCATGGTAGATGCTCAAACCCCCGGACTAGCCAACATGGTACGTAATATAGGCAAAAGCAATTTTTATACAGAGGGGTGGCATAGCCCTTTTATAGATAAATTGGCTGCAATTTATATGGTGCTTGAAGGATATAAAAATATTGATTGCCTTAACGAGCCTCAGCAACAAGAAATTAAAAGTTTAGTTGGCTTTACCCAAAACCAGGAAGCTTTAAAAGAACAAACCGGCTTAACAGACACCTGGCTGGTACTTTGCAAACAAATAGTTGAAGTTGATACTATTACCACAGAACGTAACTGGCTATATGGCACAACAAGCAACCGGTATGCGCTGGTGCTTCAATTTATTGTTAATGGGCAAGGCGCAACACTAGCGCTTACTGCAGGTATGTTTATTCAGGCAGAAGTTGTTTTTTACCCCTCCGTGGCGCCGTTGCGGGCCATTGTTAAAAAGCAGGTGGCCACCAACGCCAGCAGCCATTTTACCAGTTTCAACAATTGGCAGCAGGTTAGCGAAACAGAAACAGTGCTTAGCAGCGTTATGCCGGTAAGGGATGGCCGCCCGTTTATTGTACGCCAGCTTATACCCGTACAATACAACAACCATTGGTGGCTGCAAGATGCGGAACAAAAAATGATGCGGCTAAAAAACGGACAGGCAAGCATTTGGAAATTATTGGCTTTAAGTGGCGGCAATGCAATAGACATGGCGGTAATTGGCAAAGAAGATAACTATGAACCTTTGGGGATATGGCATCAAAATGAATATAGGGTTTTGTAGCCTGTCAATCATCTTTTAAAATAAAACTAAGTCCTTTTTTATAGAAATAAAGTACATGGAATTTTGGAACGATATTATTAATACGGCAATGATTGGCACTGATAAAAAAAGTGTCAGCGTAAGCGATTTGCCTGTATCCTTGCAGGAAGCTGCGGCACTTATTTATGCAAATAATACAATTGATAAAGAAGAACAATTTTTACAAATAGCATCGGTTAGCCTTAATTACAGGCACCGGGCGTACAGCCTCTGTATAAAGAAACCATTACATTAGCACAATGCCCTGCTGAAGAAAAGCCTTATTGTAACGTAGCCGCAAACTGGTTTTAAAAGATATTTTATTAGAAGAAAGCATCCCTCTATTAAATTATTGGCTACAGCAATGTGCTGCAAAATACCAGGTAGCGCAACCAGAAATTATACCCTTGTTGTTGATGGCGGGCGTTCAACAAAAAAAATTACAGGCCCTTGTTGCAAGCTGTTGCGGCAAGCGGGGCGAATGGTTAAGCCGCTTTAACGAAGCATGGAATTTTTCGCAAAACCAAACAGTAGAAGAGCTTTGGCGAACAGGCACGCCTGAACAAAGAAAAACAATTTTTAAAGAAATAAGGGCTGCAGAACCTGCAGTAGCCGCTGCCTGGCTGCAAAAAGCCTGGCCGCAGGAAGATGCCAATACCAAAACTGGTTTCCTGGAACTATTTTCTATCAACATAAACGAAACTGACATTTCTTTTTTAACATCGCTTGCTACTGAAAAAAGTAAAAAAGTAAAAGACGAAGCAGTGAATTTGTTAAAGCAAATCCCTTCATCGGATATTGTACAATTGTACCAGCAGGCATTGCAGCTATCTGTGGAATTGAAAAAAGAAAAAACTTTATTGGGCTTATCAAGCAAAATGATATTGCAATTTCATTTGCCCTCTTCCATTGACGAAAGCACTTTTAAGACAGGCATTGAAAAGCTAAGCAACAACAAAATTTTTACCGATAATGAGTTTATTATCTTTCAATTAATACAGGCCGTGCCACCAGCATTTTGGGAAAACCAATTTGCGATGGATGCCGAAACTATCATTTATTTTTTTCAAAAAAATACCCTTGGTAAAAAAATGATCCCTGCACTGGTAGCGGCTGCCATACAATTTAAAGATGCAGTTTGGGCAGTGCAGCTAATAGCGCAAGATGAATTTTTTAATGCAGGGCTGTTACCATTGCTGCCTTTGCCACAGCAGGAAAGGTACAGTAATAAATTTTTTGAAAAGCATACAGAACGCATCATACAATATGCAGCACAAAAAGAGGTTGAATGGAGCAATGAACTTACAACAAACATAGTGAGGCACGTTGCTAAAAATCATTATCATTACCCCCGTTCTTTTTTTAACCAGCATATACATCTAATACCGGCATCTATTATAACCGGGCTGAAAAAAATTGTACTGCCCGAGGAAGGGCTGCGGGTTATCTGGAACAATACTTCCGATTATATCATCAAGCTTATATCACTAAAAACAAAAGTGCTTAAAGCGTTTAACGAATAAATCAATATTTATGGCCACCATCCTACGTCAGCATGCAGAACAATTATTTGCCGAAGAATTAGAAGAATTAAAAAAACAGGACAATGATAAATCGCCTGTCAACTGGAACTTGTCGCCGCAGGCCGTAGTAACTTATTTAATGGGTGGCAAACTTAAAAATGGTTTCGAAGTATCGCCCAAATACATGGGCAACAAAAGGCTGATGGAAATTTCTGTTGCAACACTTACAACCGATAGGGCATTGCTATTGTACGGCTTGCCTGGTACGGCTAAAAGCTGGGTAAGCGAACACCTGGCAGCGGCCATTAGCGGCAATTCTACATTAGTGGTGCAGGGCACTGCAGGCACGGGTGAAGAAGCTATCCGTTATGGATGGAATTATGCAAAATTATTATCCGAAGCCCCATCCGAAAGAGCCATTGTAGAAACACCGGTAATGCGTGCAATGAAAGATGGCAAAATTGCCAGGATAGAAGAATTGACAAGGATTGGCGCAGATGTACAGGATGCATTGATAACAATACTATCCGAAAAATCGTTGCCAATACCAGCGCTAAATACAGAGGTACAATCGGTACGGGGCTTTAATATTATTAAAAGCCGCCGCCAACAACCGGGATAAGGGCGTGAATGAATTAAGCAGTGCTTTAAAGCGCCGGTTCAATACCGTCATCTTGCCAATGCCAGATTCTATTGATGAAGAAATAGATATTGTTAGAAGAAGAGTGGCCAGTTACAGCAAAGTGATGGAACTTCCTGCAGAACCGCCAGCGCTACAAGAAATCAGGAGGATAGTAACCATTTTTAGGGAGTTACGGAGTGGCGTTACATTGGATGGAAAAACAAAAATTAAAATGCCCAGCGGCACATTAACTACTGCCGAAGCAATTTCAGTTGTAAACAACAGGCTTGCAATGGCGGCTTATTTTGGTGATGGGGAACTAAAAGCAAATGACCTGGCATCGGGCATTATTGGTGCTATTATAAAAGACCCTATCCAGGATAAATTAATATGGCAGGAATATTTGGAAACAGTAGTAAAGCCACGGGAGGAATGGAAAGATATTTACAGGGCTTGCAGGGATATGTAAATCATCTTGCCAAAAAAAAGTAATAAACAAACCCTGGTTATTGCCTGTAACTAAAGCAATTATTTTAAAAGAAAATCCCCTTTTTGGGATAAGCAAACATGGCAACACATATCCTCGGCATACGGCACCACGGGCCTGGCTCTGCAAAAAATGTGAAAGCATTTTTAGAATCTGCAAAGCCGGATATTGTTTTGGTGGAAGGGCCGCCGGAAGCTGATGGAATTCTGCAATGGGCCACCCATATTGCATTAAAACCACCAGTAGCCATTTTATGCTACCAGCCAGATAATCCTCAGCAGTCTGCCTTTTACCCGTTTGCCGAATTTTCGCCGGAGTGGCAGGCCATCATTTATGCAAAGCAACATAATATCCCCGTAAGGTTTATGGACCTTCCATCTGCCAACCAATTTGCATTGGCCTAGAAAAAAAATAAAAACTGTGGAAAAGGCGCTGGATGCTGCAAATAAAGAGGCAGATAATAATAAGACGGAAGAAAACTTTGATACCGGAAAAATAAACAGTACTGCAATTTTCAATAACATACTGTTGCTGAATAACGTTACTCAAATAAAAGGACAGCAGCACACGTACAGCCTCCCCAAAAGAATAGCTTCCAACCAAACTGATGAAATACCGGTTGATGAGAATGAAACACTGCAACCCATACGCCTCGATCCAATTTCGTATTTAGCCAAAGCGGCCGGTTATGATGATGGCGAAAGTAGCCATGCTTTTTCGTAACCAACAAATGGATACATCGGTAGCCCATATAATTGAAGCGGTACGGCTTGCACAAGCATTGGCTGCCTTGCGCAATTTGCCAAAGGCAGGCTTAGAAGAACTGAACGAAGCAACGCTAAGTATTTTATGCAATGGCGAACCTTTTATGATGGGCCTTTTGCACGATGGGTTAATTGTTAGCGACAGGATTGGCGAAGTGCCGGAAGATATTCCAAAGCCGCCGTTACAATTAGATATTGAAAGGCAGCAAAAAAAATTAAGGCTTCCCGCAACGGCAGAGTGGAAAGATTTTACGCTGGACCTACGAAAAGAAAATGACCTGGAAAGAAGCGTTTTTTTACACCGCCTTTTATTGCTGGAAATTAAATGGGGCACCAAAACTAACATTGCCGGCAAAGGCACTTTTAAAGAACAATGGCGCCTGCAATGGAATCCTAAATTTTCTATCGATGTAATAGAAAAAGGAAGCTGGGGCAATACCACCGAAGAAGCAGCGGCAAAATATGTAACCAGCCTGGCACAAAAAACAATCGCTTTGCCAGGTGTTTGCGTGTTGTTAGAAAACACCATACCTGCTGAATTGCCGGCTGCCGTCGAGTCGCTCATCTTTCAAATAAATAATTTAGCTGCCGCCAGTGGCGATGGGGTGCCATTGATGGAAGTGATACCCGCGCTGGTAAATGTTAGCCGTTATGGAAACGTACGTAAGGTCGGCGCAGCAACGGTTTTGGGCATTGTAGATAGTATGGTTGCCCGTATTTGCGTAAGCGTGCCCGCAGCCTGCACAGGCATTGATGAAGACGCAGCTATGCATTTAATGGAACTATGCGCAAAGATGAATGATGCGCTAAGCTTGTTACAGAATAATGATATTACGCTATTGTGGCAGCAAACGCTCCGTAGTATTGCTGGCAGTAAAAGTACATCGCCCGTTATTGCAGGCTACGCAACAAGGCTGCTGGCAAATTTTAAACTGCGGTAATGGCATCTATACCAGCGGTAAAAACAAAAATGGTAGTTTTTGATACCGCCGTGGCAGACTTAACCGAAGAGCTGGCCGACCCAGTAGAATTATTATTTGGCGTGCAGTTGGGTGGCGGTACCGATATCAATTTAGCGCTTACTTATTGCCAGCAAATTATTACCCGCCCAACCGATACCGTGCTAATTTTAATAACAGATTTGTTTGAAGGCGGCGATGAAGCTGGCATGCGAAAAAGGGCTATAGAGCTTACTGCCGCTGGCGTGCAGGTAGTGGTGCTGCTGGCATTGAATGATGATGGAGCGCCTGCATACGACCATGGCAATGCACAATTTTTATCCAACCTGGGCATACCCGTTTTTGCCTGCACACCAGATAAATTTCCCGGGCTTATGGCGGCGGCGTTAAGTAAACAAGATATTGGCTTGTGGGCCGCAAAGGAAGATATCGTTCTTAAAAAATGATTTTTTGTTGAGCCAGCATTTTTTCCCTGATTGAGCTTCAGTGGCGACGCTCCGTTCAGCCAGTTGCTACTATTTAGCTTTTATCTACTATTCTAAAAAATCAATTACTAAGCATCGCACCCCAGCAATCCAGTTGTGGTGCTTGCATCATTTCTTCAAACGGCATTACTTTATCCAGCAAGCCATCATCGCTGCCCTGCCCAATTGCAGGACTAGCGCCTGCCCTTTTTTTTGCTTCAGCCCAACCAGTTTCCGAGCCATCTTTTAATCTGTCTATCAGGTCTGCTAAGTGCCATTTTGTTTCTTCATCTTTACAAATTAATAAAGCAGCCGTAACATTTTTAAGCAGTTGCAATTTATGCGCTTTTAATACCGGCAATAAATCAATCAAAGATAAGTCTGACGTGTACATTGTAGCTATAGGCCCGGCTGCGGTATTCTCAAGGCTAAGCATTTTTGCCACATATACCCTTTGCAGGTTGCGGCGGTAAATACTAATTGGCTTGCCAGTTTTAAGTTCGGGCCAAATACCTGTTTCAATATCAGTAAAAAACTGGTTAGGCGTGTATGCTTTTATAGGCCGTAATGCCTGGCAGTAAATTAACCGGTTAATTTTTTGCGGCGACATTATTTCATTTAAGATCCCTTTTTGAATAGTCAATAATTCAATAGGCCCTAGCCCTCCGGTTTTAGTGTAAGTGCTTTTATTCATTAGCCAGTCTGGCGTTTTAAATAATTCTTCCTGCAAAAAGGCAACGGCGGCTTTTTGCTTTTCTGTGCTCACATACGCTACCTTATCTCCTTTTTGGCCAACTGTTTTAGGCGCCTCGTACCGGCCCCCTATATCTTCACAAACATGCAATAAATAACTTTGGTATTGGTTAACCAGTTGGTTTTCCATTTTTTCTATGCCATCGTAATTTCCATTGGGCAAATTTGCCCAATTAGTTAATTCAGGCAATATTTTTTTTAAGTTGCGTATGCCAAGCTTGCCTGCTTTTACAGCATCGTCGCCCAAATCTTCCGTTTGGCTTTTGGCGCCGCTATAAGCATATAAAAACCTTGGGTCTTCTAGTTTTTTAACTACCCATTTATTCAAATAATCCTTTTCTTCTTCTGCGGTTTTTAATTGCGGAAACCAGCGGTAGCCCCACTCAATCGCCCACTCATCGTAAACGCCTATCTTACCAATCAATTCATTTTCGCCAATGCCGTCTTCTGGCTGCGCCACATAATTAAAACGGGCGTAATCCATAATGGATGGGCAAATGCCATTTTCATCAACCCAATTTTTACTTCTCAGGCTATCGACCGGCACAGAGGAAGAAGCAGCAAAATTATGCGCCAGCCCAAGCGTATGCCCAACCTCGTGGCTACATACATACGTTATTAATTTCCCCATCAGGCTATCATCAAAAATCATTTTGCGGGCAGCGGTATCGCAGTTAGCCGCTTGTATAAAATACCAGTCGTGCAGCAGCTCTGTAATGTTGTGGTACCAGTTAATGTGCGACTCTAAAATTTCGCCTGTACGGGGATCGTTTACATTAGGCCCACTGGCATTTTGTACCCACGATGCCTTGTACACAATGGCACTATGCCGGGTATCTTCAAGGCTCCAGCTCGGGTCGTTTGTTGGGGCTTCCAAAGCATACACCGCATTTTTATACCCTGCTTTTTCAAAGGCTTTTTGCCACGCATTTACGCCTGCAATTAAATAAGGCACCCATTTTTTTGGCGTTGCCGGATCTATGTAATAAACAATCGGCTTCTTCGGCTCAACCAATTCGCCTCTTTTATATTTTTGAATATCTTCGTCTTTAGGTTCAAGCCGCCAGCGGGTGGCCAGCCACGAACCATTGAACCCCTGCGGATGAGGGATATCAAAATCAACATAGCCTCTTCCAAAATAACCCACCCTTTCATCCACATACCTTGGTTTCATTGGGTTTTTAGGCAGTAATACTATGGAAGTATTTAGCTCATACGTTAAATAGGGAAAAGATTGTACCGTGCCGGGGTTGCCGTTTACAAATGTTTTTACGGTGCGTATTTCGATGTTTAGCGGAAAGGCCAAAACCTTTTGGACGTAAGATTTATCGTTTTGCAGCTCCTGCAAATTATACAGCCTTCTCTGTTGCCCGCTAAAGAAAAAAAGCTCGTTGTCGTTGTTGATATAATCTGTCATATCCACCAGCACTGCTGAAGAATCTGTAGAATATGCCTTGATATCAAAAGCTGCGGAAATGGGCGATAGGTTTGAATTGAGCACCGCTTTGTACATACCGTTTTCGCTGGTATCGGCAGACCTGCTGCCAGAATATTCCATCTTTTTTATGAACAGCTTATTGTTGCCGCCCCTGCTAAAACGAATTACGTTTTCACCTATCTGGTCTGCCCCGTAACCCGAATAAGAATGGTCTGGCTTTACCGGTGCCGCAGCTTTTGAAATACGGTTGACGATTAAAATATCTTTATCAAAAATAGAATCAGGAATTTCAAAATAGTATTTATTTTCAATTTTGTGGATGATGCAAAAGCCGGTATCGTGGGTACCTTGTTTTTTTAATATCTCGTAAAACGTTTTTGGTTTCGGTTTATAATTGGAGTCTGTCTGTATAATAACCTCCTCAATATTTTTGCCTTTTATAGTAATTTTTTGGGCAGCTAAATTTGAGACGGACAAGAAGCAGCACGTAATTATTACAATTAATGGAGGGATGGTTTGTCTCATCATTTTTAAAAATGTTAGTAGGATGTTGAACAGGATTTTATCAATATCAAGGTACGTTTTTTTAAAAACGCCTTATGTTAATACTTAACTGCTTCGATAGCAGATTATTGTATAAATGTGGATAAAATATGACTGGACAAATATTTTTAACAAGATGGGTATAGAAAGATTGGATATATGAAACACTAAAGAGAGGCATTATTGAACGGATATTTTGAACCCATCCCTCATAATCACCGGGCAGATGGCTTTAAAACCTGCTATTGACATTTATTTAATAGATAAAAGGCGGTAATTTTTAATTTATAAAATGCCGGCCAACTGCCCCTGCAGGGACGAGCGTAATTTACCATTGATTTAACCCATGGCAACTTACGCTTACAATAAGTTATTGCTGCTTGTTCATTTTTGTTCTGGCAAATAATAAAGAAATTAAAGTTAATGTAGCAGCTGTGCATAAGTAATACCCTACATAAGAAAGCCCATACCCGTTGGCAAGTTTGGTAGCAATATAAGGCGTTAACGAAGCCCCTAATATGCCTGCTAAAGTAAAGGCCAGCGATGCACCTGTGTAACGGACTGCTGCCGGAAAAATTTCCGCAAGGGCAGTACCTAGCGGGCCATACGACAAGCCCATTAAAAACATGCCTAAGCTTAAAAACCCAATTAGTATAAACAAATGCCCGGCAACAAATAAGGTGGAGAAAAATAGGCCGAATATGATAGCTGTAATGGAAGCAATTATTAAAATATTATTACGTCCGTAACGATCTGCAAAGGCAGCCGAAACAATTATACCGCCTGCAAAAAAAAGCATAGATATCATTTGGGCAATTAAGAAATGGCTATGCGTATATTTTAAGTTATTGGTGCCCCAGCTCAAAGTAAAAACCGTCATCAGGTAAAACAATAAAAAAACAGTTACAGATATAAGCGTACCCAATAACAACACCACTGCATGTTTGCTTAACACATCTTTAATGGGCAAGCTAACCCGCTCATTTTTTTCAATTACTTTAAGAAAGGCCGGCGTTTCTACCAGTTTAAGGCGGACATATAGGCCTACCCAAACCAATAAAGCGCTTGCAATAAAAGGGATGCGCCATCCATAGCTAAAAAATTGCTCGTCGCTCAATATGCTGCCTAGCAAAAGAAATAAAGAAGTGGAGAGCAAAAAACCGATCGGCGCGCCTAATTGCGGAAACATGCCGTACCAGGCTTTTTTACCTGGCGGTGCATTTTCTGTAGCCAGCAACACTGCGCCACCCCACTCGCCGCCAAGCCCAAGCCCTTGCATAAACCGTAATAAAGCCAGCATTATGGGGGCTGCAATACCTACAGATTGGTAAGTTGGCAGCAGCCCGATTATTACGGTGGCACAGCCCATTGTCATCAACGCAGCCACCAGTGTGGCTTTGCGTCCAATACGATCTCCAAAATGCCCAAACAAGGCTGCCCCTATTGGCCTGGCAAAAAAAGCCAGCGCAAAAGTTGCCAATGATTGTAAAGTGGCGGTAGCAGCATTGGCAGATGAAAAGAATAATTTGGGGAACACCAATACTGCCGCCGTAGCATAAATATAAAAGTCGAAAAATTCAATGGTAGTGCCGGCAAGGCTGGCTATTAACACCCTGCTGGCAGAGTTAGGCAAGGCGTTGTTTTGTTGTGGGTTCATGCTATTGTATTGGCTGTGATGTAACAGGTTAATTATTTGCAATGGTATTTGTTTTTTACCATTTATCGTTTAAAAAAATGGATAGCGCATAATACGCTGGTGGCAGTATCCCGTAGCGGGTGCATGCAGCAAGCTGTACATGTGGCCTAATGCTACCGTTTCAACAATATAATCAAAACAATATCTTCTAAAATTATTATAGAACTATCCAGCATTTTTTAAGGGTGCATTTTAAATTTTATTTTATTTTACCCGCATGGACTTGCCTGTTATAGCGCTTGTTAAATGTAAATTTTTATCCCAGTGGTAATGTTATTTAGTTAAGGAATATGCCATTGATACCTTCAAAAAGGGATATGCCTATTACAAACAGCATACTTCTTTATGCCAGCGGCATAGCCTGTTTGTAGAACCTAAAAATACGGCAACCTCATTGCTGCAGCGGAGCAACCTGTTTGCATCGGCATAAAAACCTGGTGGGATTGTTATCCGGAAACCTGGCAAGAATTAAAGTTTTACAAATCGGCGGTACCTATTAAAATTGGCGGTTTCTTTTATTACAGAGAGGTTGCTCCGCTGGAGCAATGGCCGTGCTGAAATTTATTATTACAAACAGGCTGCTCCGCTGGAGCAATATACAGTGCTATAATTTTCTTTGGTTAAATGACATTGCCCAGCGGGATAACTTCTTTTTGTAACATATAATAGATGTATTTGACTTCAATGGGCTAACCTAATAATACCAATAGGATGCCGATTAATAAAGCGAAAATTTGAAATGCACCCTTTTTTTAATTGACGGGCCAGCTATGTATCAATTATAGCCTATCTTAAATTATCGTTTTATTTTATGCCTCCTCTTAAGGCTATATCGCTGTAGCAGAAAACGCTTAAAAAATTGTGCGGTTGCTATGCCCCTCACCAAGGATAACAGCAAAGCTACATTTTTAAATTTTGCAATTTTAATGCTTTAAACTAGGAGCAGCTATGTCGGATATCAACCAACAAATTGCTATAAGCCCCATCAACTACCAATGGAAATTATTCTGTTATAAACCCGTACTTTTTATAAACAGCTTTGCCAGCGGCACTTACCATAAAATCCATAAAGTCTTTTGCTGCCTGTTGGTGTGGTGCATTTTTTAACATGCCAGCTGCCGATATGCCTTCAACATTTTCATTTGCCGGCACCTCAACAATTTCAATAGGGTGCCCAATCATTTTTTGGTAAAACGCTTCCGTGTACCAGACAGGTGCTGCATCAGATTCGTTATATAAAATACGCATCGGCGATTGCCGGTGATGGATCTGTGTTAAAAAAGTGCTGCTATCTTTAACCTTAATTTCCATTATTGTTTTTTTAAGTGCTTCGCCACCGGCTTTTACATAGGCTTCTTCTATGCGTTTTCCTATACCTTCCCAGGCAGGGTTAGGCATGCTTATCCTCACCTCCATCTTCGCCATATCTGCCAGGCCTTTTATATTTTTGGGGTTGCCCTTTTGTACCATAATGGCCAGCTTGTTTTTACAATATACCTCTGTGTTGCTAAACCATTCAGGGGTTTGGGCAATCTTGCTTTTATCAGCAGTATATATATCTGCTTTTAAGCCTATCCGCATGTTGCCAATGGTAATAGAGCCGCCTTCAATTTGTTTTGATAATATGCCCGGCGGCAAGGTTTCGAAAAATATTTTTTTATAGGCAGGGTAGGCTTTTTTAAACGCAGCAATCAAATCATCAACAACCATAAATTCGTTGCCGCCAAAAAATACCACCAGGCTTGGGTTATCGATATCACCAAATAAATCAGGCACATTATCAATGCCGGCAACGGTAAAAGGCACGGCACTTTCCGGTGGCGTATTCCATGGCGGGTCAAACCGGTGCCCTTGTGCCTGTGCGGTTAGTACGCTGCTGGCTATAAGCAAAATAGAGGCTGCTATCTTTTTCATTTTATGTATTGGTTAATTATTAATTGCAGGCAAGCTTTTTTGCCTGGCAGATAATTATGGGTGTACGGTGGCCCAGCCCTGATAGTGCCGTATAATAATTTCTCCGTTGCCAGATGGCACAAAAGAAATGAATGGCCATAATTCATCTTTACTAATTTTTCTTTCCCGCATGGTATTAAGGCATTGGGCAAGTAGTACGCCTTTGTTTTGCAAGGCAACCAGCAATGTATCATAATGGTTCAGCTTCTTAAATGCTTCTACTCCTTCTCCAAAAACAACCAGCTCAACATGCAGCTTTCCTTTAAGCCTCGGGTCATCTAAAGCATTATTGATATTACGGATAATGCCCCTTATCTTTTTATCATCGGCCTGGTTAAGTATGTATAATGCATTGTAGGCTGCCAGGTTAGCGGAAGCGCCAGTATCAGCAGCGGTGTTTGTTTGTGCCATGGTAGCGGTTGCCATACAGCATGCTAGTAACAAAAATAATAGTTTCATTTTTAAATTTTTATTTTAAGATGGTATTTCAAGTATTGATGCCTGCTTAAAATTACTGTAGCTAACTTTTTGTAAGGGCAATAGATACGCATTCGCAATGTAGCACGATTGTTTTATTTTATTTTATTTACTTCACAAGGCTTTATCATTTAATGGCAGTTAAATTGAGCTATCCAAAAATTAAAATGCCTTTTGCAACAAAGCAAATAGCCGATACATTAAGCCTAAGCAGCCATACCCTTGAAACGTTTCAAAAAAATATATACCACAAACAAAAACTTCAGGAAGTGGGAGAACTAATTTCTTTTGCTTGTAAGGACAATCTGTAATTAATGATTTTAAGTTAAGGCTGCGCTTGAGTAATTTTTTATCCAGGATATTTATGCGATATCTTGCCGGTATATCTTGGTAAGCAGTTTTCTACAAGTCCTTCTTTTGTTTTCATGTAATTTATTTATTCGTTTATTTAACTGTTCAAAAAATACAAATATTTTAATTATCATTTAATAAAGATAGAATACCCGCCATATAAACTGAAGATAAAAAGGAATTTAATAAAGAATTTATATTTGTGCAAGTACACGGGCAAAGGGTAATTTTAACGCCGGAAGAATGGGTAAGTCAAAATTTTTTGCAGTATCTTAAATAGATAAAAAAATCCTGCGTCATTAATTGCTGTAGAGAAAGATTTTTTTTAGGAGATATAAAAAAACGATTTGGTACAATTGTGTAAAGCGAAGCTATTGAACCATGGGTGCTGTTAGTATGTAAAGAAATGAAAGAAATGTATGCCCGATAACGCTATATTTAATAAGGCTTTAAGGCATAATATAAATTTGCAGGTACCTTATATTATTTTGACAAATGGCGGTTATAGTTATGGGTTTAAAACGGTGGATAATGCGTTAGTAGAAATAAAAAACTACCGGAGCAATAAGCATAATATTTGTAAAAGTTTTATTTAAATTATAAATAAAAATGGCTGCTCCAATGTTGGAACAGCCATTTTATTAAATACAATTATTCATTTATAGATCCCATCCAACTTTTGTAAATAAAGTTGTACCGGTTGGTACGTTGGGGCCATTATAATCAAGTTCTGTTTGAGGGTAAAGAAACCTTCTTGGAATACTCGGGCCATTATTTGGCGTAAGTACAGGATAGCCTGTTCTTCTCCAATCATTAAAAGGCTCTGCCTGAGTAAATAATGCTAAGTATTTTTGTAACATTATCTGAGGTAACCTACTGGCATGTGTGGTACCGGTTAAAGCATTAGCTGTAAGGTATCCCGGAGGAATTGCAATGCCTGCATCTGAAAAAGAAGAGGTAATCGCTGCATTATAAAAAATAACAGCAGTAGGATCTTGAGTAGCTGATAAAGCCTCTGTTTTTATAAACAACATTTCTGTTTTGGATAATAAAGTTACAGGAGCTGCAATCCCTGCGAACAGAGATGTTAACACATCATTTGTACCATCAATATATGCTCCTAATCTAGGGTCATTCATTGACTTTAAAGTAGTAGCCAAAAAACTGTTTACATAACTAATATCGCTTCTTTGTTCAATATATTGATACCAGGGATTTGCCTGAGTTTCGTTGTTGAAGAATGGCACTTGTGCAGACCGTGCGCTACCCGCTAATGCTGCATTAACAGATGTTAATACTTTTGTTGCGAAAGTGTTATCTGTTTTAGATAAATGAAGATAATACCTGGCTTTTAAACCATTTGCAAAAGCAATCCAGTTAGGGATAGAACCATTAAAAATAAAATCATCCGCGCCAACAGGATTGCCTCCATTACCACGTGCAAATTGTAACAATGCAGAATCTAAAGTAATTTGAAGACTAGTATAAATATCGCTTTGTTTATCAAAGGTTGGTTTAATATTGCCTATGTTGCCCTTTAAAGCGTTTGAATAAGGTATATCTCCCCACATATCGGTAGCTAAACCAAATTGGTATGCCAATAAAACATTTGCTACGCCCTGGTAATGATAATACCCTTTTGCTACAGCAATACTTTTTAGTCCGCTAAGATTGTTTAAGCCCTGTTGATATACATTAGCCCACGAAGTTTGAAAATCCTGCGCTGTAAATACATAATTCTGGTAGGTTGCAAATTGGCGATTGTTTCCTTGAATTGAATTAACAAATATTGATGTATATCTGGAAATGTCGCCGCCTACCGTATAGCCAATACTTACTTCGGCTCCGTTTAATAAAACGGTTGGAGGAAGCTGACTTTGAATTACACTTCCAGGATCGTTGTTTATCCCTTCATAGAAGAAATTCTTTTTACAGGCACTTAAAAGTAAGCTGCCGATAAGTATGGTTACTGTGATTTTAAAAATATTTTTGGTCATTTTAGTTATTTTATAGACTTAGAAATTAAATTTTACATTCATACCAAATGCCCTTGTACTAGGATTATTAAAATAATCGATACCCAAGGCTCCGCCACCAGCAAGACTGGTTTCAGGATCAATACCTTTATAATTTGTGAATAGTATTAAATTTCTGCCTACTAATGAAAAATCAATTCCTTTTATAATTTTGCTTCCTTTCATTTTTTCAAAATTTATTGAATATCCTAAAGAAACCTCTCTTAATTTCCAAAATGATACATGCTCAACAAATGGATCGTTAACACTAAAACCACTACCGCCACCTCTGTACCAGGCCTGGTCAGGTTTTACACTAACATTATTTTTTTCTGTTGTTTCAACTATTGCGCCGTTAACATCTAAATGGCCGGCCACGCCTTCAAATACCTTTGCCTGGCCTCGTAATTCTGTTTCTTTAGCGGTACCAAAATTTACCATTGCACCTCTTGTACCATTCCACATGTCAAATTTTTGTCTGGTATCAAATAAAAAACTAAAATGAAAACTTTTATAGGTAAACTTATTATTAATACCACCAATCCATTTAGCATTCGGATCTCCCAGCGCTCTTGAATTTGCATCTACAATCGGATAACCATAAAAGGCATCATTCTTATCATCATTAATAATTGTATTTCCCTTTTTATCTTTTACATAACCAATACCATAAATTTGGCCATAAGGTTTACCTGCAACAGCATTGATTGCGCCATTAGTAAAACCGCCTAAAAATAAAGTTTGAACACCCTGGCCAAGGTTGGTAACAAGGCTTCTATTCATGCTCCAGTTAGCAGTAATATCCCATGTAAAAGATTTTGTTTGAATTGGTGAAATGTTAAGTATTACTTCAATACCATGATTGGTAATTGATGCAGCATTTGTGTACTGAGACCCATAACCAGTACTGGGGGCTAAAGGCACATCTAACAATAAATTTTTAGATTTTGAATTATAATAAGTAAAATCAACACCTAACCTGCCTTTAAAAAACTTTAACTCTGTTCCTATATCGGTAGAGCTGGTTATTTCCGGCTTTAAATTAGCGTTACCCAAACCACCTGCAAAAAATCCTTGCTGGCCATTAATAGGATAAACTAAACCTGTTGTCCATCCATCAGCAACCGCCTGAGAAGAATAATAAGTATTGGTTGCATATGTTCTTGGAAGCCTGCCTGCCTGGCCATAAGAAGCACGAATTTTACCAAAGCTTAATGCACCTTGGTTTAGGTTAAAAGCATCAGAGAAAACAAAACTACCATTTACAGAAGGAAAATATACCCAGGTACCCTTGGGTGTTAACGGTGAAACAAATGCAGAAGAATTTTCTGCTCTGATTCCCGCATCAATAAATAAGAAATTTTTATAATCAAATTTAGCCTGAGCAAAATACGCCTTCTTTCTTAAAACATAACTTGTTGAATAAGTTGTTTGTGCGCTCGTGTTTCCTAAGTCGTAAAAATAGGGTATAATTAAAGTTGAACCGGTTGAGTTTTCATGATGGTATTTTTCATCATAAAAGTTATTGCCTAATAATAAAGTACCATTTAATGATTTGGTTAATTTATGCGACAATGTAGCAATCAAATCATTGTTAATACTTTGAAAGAAATAATTATTATAAATAACCTGGCCTGGTTTAGAGGTTGCAGATGTAATGGCATAATTTTGTTTTCTATAATCACCATACTGATCAATACCAACCCTGTCAGTAATATTTAACCATGGTAATACATCGTATGATGCGTAAACGTTGCCTAATATTCTATTTACCTGATCTTTAAATTTGTTGTTATTAATTGTCCAATATGGATTATCATAATAACCTCTAACACCATCACCTACTCCACGATAAGTTCTTTGAAACCCTGTAAAAGGTAAAAGGTAAGCAGATGGATTTGATGCAGAAGATGCTCCAAAAGAGTTATCAAATGATATAGGGGTTCTCATCAAACCAAGCATTAAACCGCTTAAATTACTACCTTCTTGTATCCTATCACCACCAGAAACAATATAAGATAGTGAGGTTCCCACTTTTAATTTGTCAGTAAGTTTTGAATCAACATTTACTCTAAAAGTATTTCTTGAAAAAGAACTTGTAGGTACTATACCTGTTTGGCTTAAGTTGGAATAAGAAAAACGGTAAGTTGTGTTATCATTTCCTCCATCAATTGCCACATTATGGCTTTGCGTTACGCCTGTTCTAAAAAATTGTTTGGCATTATCGTACGGAACAAATTTAATAGTTCCTGCAGGGTTACTGCCATTAACAATGTCACCGTGTACATCCCATTGGTTTGCAACACCAGTCCATTTTAAACTATCGGCATTAGGCCCAAAACTTCCACTTTGTCCGGCAGAAAAACCTGCAATTACACTATTAAGCCCTTTAACGAAAGATGTTTGGTGCTCAGGTAATTTATTGACATTATCAAATGTAACACCGTAGCTATAAGTAACACCGAATTTTCTTCCAAATGCTTTTTTCCCTCTTTTAGTCGTTATTAAAATTACCCCGTCAGATCCCTGAGTACCATAAAGGGAAGATGCTGCAGGCCCTTTTAATACAGAAACACTTTCTACATCATCAGGGTTAATATCTACCGCTCTGTTAGATTGGGCAACATTACCCAATACATTTCCGGTTGTACTATTATCAATGGGTACTCCATCAACAACTATTAGTGGTTCACCACCGCCTAAACTTGTAATACCCCTCAAACGTATAAATGCTGCTGCACCGGGGGTGCCGCTTGAGTTAATTACTTGTAAACCTGCAACTTTACCACCTAAAGCACTCAGAGCGTTACTTTGATCTGCCTGGTTTAAATCGGCAGATTTAATTTCCTGGCTGCTATAACCCAAGGCTTTTTTGTCGCGCTTAACACCAAAAGCAGTTACCACTACTTCAGATAAACCTTGTGTATTCTGTAACATTGAAATTTCAATGTTTTTAGAACCTGAAAATTTAATAGTTTGAGCATTATGCCCAATTTCAGTAACCTCTAGTGTACCGCTATTTGAAATAGAATTAAGCTCAAAAGACCCATCAGCCAACGAAACTGCAGATACCTTTTCGCCCCGTACTTTAATAGATGCACCAGCAATAGGTACTCCATTTTTTGAATCCGTAATTTTACCCCTAACCGAAGTTTGGGCTAAAACCGAAAACGTACCATAAAGCAGCACAATAAATAATAATGCAAATTTTCTCATGTGTAATAATTTTAGTTTTTTGTAGGTGTTAGTTTTGGCAAAAAATATAAATTTTGATGTGGATTATTTAAAAAATTTAACAATTTCTTAAATGTCATGATTTAAAGTAACAACTTGTTAAGGGATTTACAAAATTAAAATATTCTAATGACTATCCGCTTTTAGGTGCATGGAGCATACCATGAAAAAGAAGTTGCCACGTTCAGGAAGCTATGAAATAACTT